>NZ_BAABHO010000019.1:0-102185 GCF_039542135.1 Actinomycetospora chlora | reverse complement strand
TCGGGCACCCGCTCCAACCGCCGCAGCGTCCGGCGGATGATCGCCACCTGCGCCGGCCCGACCCGGCCCTCGCGGTAGACGCGGGCGGTGCTCGGGTAGCGCGGCGGCAGCGGCTCGCCGGCCAGCGAGGTCCGCGCGGTGAGGTCCGCCGCCTCGCCGCACAGCCGTGTCGCCTCCGCCCGCGACACCCGACCGATCTCCATCACCAACCGCCCGGTGGACCGGTTCCCGGTCTCGGCCGCGACCCCGAGGCGCTCCAGCTCGGCGATGTCGCACAGCAGCCGGTGCTGCTGGGCGTGCAGCTCGACGAGGTGCTCACGGGTGCGCTCCAGCGCCTCCCGCGCCGCCGCACCCACACCATCACCGACTTCGAACACGTGTTCGAGTGTACCGGCCACCCCCGACACCGACGGCGGGTGGCGGACTCCGTCGCGAAGTCTTGGGGACCGCGGACACCGGAGCGGCTCGCGTCACGCGCGTCCCGGCGGCCGCGTCGCCGCGTCGTCGCCGCCGAGGAGGGGACGCAGCGGTCGCTCACCCAGCACGTTGGTGATGATCTCGGTGAAGGCGTCGGGGTCCGTGATCAGCCAGCTGTGGGTGCCCTCGACCGTGCGCACCTCGGCGTCGCCCAGGGCGAGGCGCAGGGCGGTGAGGGAAGCCTCGGGCAGGACCCGGTCCTGCCGGCCCCAGACGATCACCACGGGCAGGCCGCGGCGCCGCAGCTCGTCGAGCTCGACGCGCAGGTCGGCCGTGCGGGCGAGCTCGGCGACCCGCCAGACGGCCAGGGGATTGCGGAGGGCGTTCGTGGCGGCGTCGGAGAGGACGACCGGGACGACCCGGCCCAGGCCCCAGGCCGGGCCGAGGTCCTCCTGGAGGTGCAGGCCCCAGTCCCACCACGGCCGCTCGGACATCATGCGGGCGCCGGCCGGCCCCTCGGCCCACACGGCGCCCCCGATGCTGTTGACGAGCACGAGCCGGGACACCGCCGCCGGGAGGTCGTGCGCGAGGCGCACCGCCACCCCGCCCCCGAACGAGTGCCCGACGACCGTGACAGGGGTGTTCTCGCCGAGGGTCTCCAGGAAACGCCCCGCCCAGCGGGCGTAGCCCGCGAGCGAGAGGTCGGCCGGCGGCAGGTCGTCCGTCCCGCCGAAGCCCGGCAGGGCGGGGGCGACCACCCGCGCCCCGCGCTCGGCGATCCGCGCGAGGCCCTCGCGGTAGGAGGCCGGGCTCAGCGCCCAGCCGTGCAGGAAGAGGACCACCGGCCCCTCCCCCGCGCTCCACCACACCGCCCGCCGGCCGCCGACACGGCCCTCGTGCCGGTGCCCGACCGGTCCGCGCCCCTCGCTCACGGCAGCGGCGGGGCGGGCGGGACGGCCGGGGCGCCGGGCACGATCGTCAGGGGGCAGCGGGCGTGGCGCACGCACCACCAGCCCGTCGAGCCGAGCAGCGTGGTCGCCACCCCGCCGCGGCCGCGGTGGCCGAGCACCAGGAGCTCGGCATCGGCCGCGGCGTCGGTGAGCGCCGGACCGGGGTCGCCGGCCACCGCACGCACGACGACGCGTGGCACCGGCCGGTCGGGGTGCTCGGCGCGTTCGGCGGCGAGGACCTCGTCGACGACGGCCCGGGCGGCCGCGGTCGCGGCCCGCGCGGCCGACGCCCGGTCGGCCGTGACGGGGATCCGGTCGAGGACGGCGAGGCGCTCGGGGGACACGAACGAGGTGACGACCTCGAGCTCCGCGCCCCGACGGCGGGCCTCGGCGAGCCCGTGGCGCAGGGCGGTGCGGGCCCCGACCGAGTCGTCGAGCCCCACCACCACCCGGCGTGCCCCGTCCTCGATGTCGTCCGCCTCCGTCATGGTCACCACGTCCCTCCGCGGCCGATGTCCGCGACAGGGTGCGGCCGGAGGGGAGGACGGGTCAGGGCCCACGGACCCCGACGGCCGGCGCCGTCCGGCCCCCCGGCTCAGGGCAGGAGGACCGCCGCGCCGGTGATCCGGTCGGCCGCGAGATCCGCGAGCGCCGCGCCGGCCTCGTCGAGGGGGTAGGGCACGGTCGTGACCTCGAGCCGGTGCTCGGCGGCGACCCGCAGGAACTCGCGGGCGTCGGCGCGGGTGTTCGAGGTGACGCTGCGCAGGGTGCGCTCCTGGAACAGGTGGCGCTGGTAGTTCAGCACCGGCACGTCGGTGAGGTGGATGCCGGCGAGGGCGAGGGTGCCACCCCGGTCGAGGGCCTCGAGTGCCGGCGGCACGATCTCGCCGGCCGGGGCGAAGAGGATCGCGGCGTCGAGCGGCTCGGGGGGCGGGTCCGTGGCGCCCTGGGCCGACGCCGCGCCGAGCTCCTTCGCCAGCTCCTGAGCGGCGACACTGCGGGTCATGACGTGCACCGTCGCCCCACGCGCCAGCGCGACCTGGCTGGCCAGGTGGGCGCTGCCGCCGAAGCCGTAGACGCCCAGCCGGCCGCCCGCGGGCAGCTCCGCGCGGCGCAGCGCGTGGTAGCCGATGATGCCGGCGCACAGCAGCGGCGCGAGCTCGGCGTCGGTGTACCCGGCGGGCAGGCGGTGGGCGAAGTCCGCGGGCACCGTGGCGTACTCGGCGTAGCCGCCGTCGGCGTCCCACCCGGTGTAGAGCGACGACGGGCAGAGGTTCTCGGCGCCCCGCCAGCAGTACCGGCAGGTCCCGCAGGTGTGGCGCAGCCAGGCGATGCCGACCCGGTCGTCCTCGGCGAACCCCGTGACGTCCTCGCCGAGCCGGACCACCCGCCCGACGACCTCGTGCCCCGGCACCACGCCGGGCCGGTGCACCGGCAGGTCGCCCTCGGCGACGTGCAGGTCGGTGCGGCACACCCCGCACGCGAGCACCGCGACGAGCAGCTCGTCGGGGCCCGGCGCGGGCACGGGCTCGTCGACCGGCTCGAGCGGCCCGGTGACCGCCGGCCCCGGATGCGTCACACGGAACGCGCGCATGCGGCTGTCCTCCTCGGTTCGGTGCAGGGCAGGCTCCGGAGCGCCGCGGCCGCCCGGACAGGGTCGGCGGGCCCGGGGCGCCGTGCCCGATGGTCGCTGCCCCGGTGCCCGGACGACGCTGCCGCCCGCCGCACCCCCGCGCCACCCTCCGGGCACCGGCCGCCACGGCGGCGGTCCGGACCGCGAGGAGGACGCCATGATGTGGGGGTACGGCTGGGACGGCGGGTGGATGGGCCCGCTCATGGGCGTCAGTGCCGTCCTGTGGTGGGTGCTGGTGATCGTCGTCGTCCTCGGCGTGGTGCGGTGGCTCCGCTCGCCGCAGGCCCCCGGGGTGGGCCCCGCGCCCGCCGAGCGCGACGCCCGGGAGATCCTCGACCGGCGGTACGCGCGCGGCGAGATCGACGCCGAGGAGTACACCGAGCGCCGCCGCGTGCTCACCGGCAGCTGAGCCTGCGTCGCTCCTCCGCGGGCCCTGACCCCTCGTGCCGTTCGGGTCGCACCCCGGGCGACCAACGGCCCTGGGCGCCCGACGCCGTCCGGCGCTGCACTGGGTCGGGCACCGAGCCCGACAGCGAACCGACCTCGAGGAGGTCCCCGTGAAGGTCCGAGACATCATGAGCCACCCGGTGGTGAGCGTGCACCCCGAGACCGCGGTGGCCGACGCCGCGTCGCTGCTCGTCGAGCGCGGGTTCTCGTCGCTGCCGGTCGAGGACGCGGCCCGGGGCCTGGTGGGCATCGTGGGCGAGGCCGACCTCGTGCGGGGGCGGATCCCGGCGCAGGACGGGTCCCCGGCGCGGCACGCGCAACGGGTCGGCGACGTGATGACCCCCGCACCGGTCACCACCACGCCGGGTGCCGACGTCGCCGAGGTCGTCGGCACGATGCTCGACCGCCGGCTCCGCGCGGTCCCGGTCGTCGAGGGCGGTGCGCTGGTGGGCCTGCTCGCCCGGCGCGACGTGCTGCGCTGCGTCGCGCAGGGCGAGCTGACCTCCGCCGAGGTGTGGCGCCACCGCTTCGGTCTCGTCGACCACGACCGCGGCTGACCGTCGCGGTGGACCGGGCCGGTCCCGAGCCCCTCGGGCGCACCGTCGAGGCGGTCGTCGTCCGGTGGGAGCACGTCCAGCGCGGGGACGGCCCCGCGGCCCTGCGTGTCCGGCACCGTCTCGCGGCGCTCTCCGAGCACGCGGTCGACCTCCTCGTCGTCACCGGCCGGTCCGCCCGGCGCGTCGAGGCGACGCTGGCCCCCGCCCTCGGCCCGGGAACGCGGTGGGTCTGGCCGACCCGGTCGGGCCGGCCCTTCGTGAGCGGCCCGGACGGCCCCGAGCCCCTGGCCGGTGTGGCCCCCGGGCCGCCCGCGCGGGCCGTCGGGGCGTTCCTCGACGACCTGCACGGGCGCGGTGTCGGCCCGGGCCTGGTCCTGCTCGTCCCCGGCCGTCGTGACGCCGAGCTGCGCGCGGCGGGCGCGGCGGGCCGCTGCGCCACCGTCCCCGCCGCCGGCCCGCCGGAGGTACTGGCCCTGCTCGACGAGCAGCTGCGCCGCCGTGCCCACCGGCGCGTGCCCACCGTCGACGACGACCCGGCCTGGACCGTGACCGCCCCCGCCGGGCTCGCGCGGCGGGCCGTGGACGCGCTGTTCGGGCTCGCGACCGGCGGCGTCGGCACCCGCGGCGCGGCCGAGGAGCACCCGGGCGCCGCGCCCACGGTGCTGGCCGCCGGGGTGTACCGCGGCGATGGCGCCGACCAGGAGCTGCGTCCCCTGCCCGTGTGGACCGGCCTCGAGGTCGGGGGTCCGGCGGTGGCCGAGGAGGACCGCCGCCTCGACCTGCGCACCGGGGTGCTGCTGCGGGAGGAGCGCGGTGCCGCGGTGCCCCTGCGCACGCTGCGCCTCGCCCACGCCGAGCGGCCGGGCGTGGTGGCCCTGCGGGCCGAGGCCGCGCACGACCGGCGGCACCCCGGCGCCGCGCAGCGCGTCCCGCTCGGCGAGCGGGCCACGAGCAGCGGTCACGGTCGCCGGCGGTTCGCCCGCGCCGGGGACGACGCCCTCGACGCCGCCGTCGTCGCCGCGGTGCAGCGCCGCGGCCGCGACGGCGACGTCGGGACGGTCGAGCGGATCGCCCGCTACGCGACGGGCCGGCGACCACCGCCCCTCGCCGAGGTGGTGGCGGACGTCGACGCGGCCGAGCACCACGGGTTCGACCGCCTGTTGCGCGACCAGCGCGCCGCCTGGGCGCGGCGCTGGGAGGAGATCGACGTCCGGATCCCCGACGACCCGGCGCTCCAGCGGGCGCTGCGGTTCTGCCTGTTCCACCTCTGGGGCCTCGCCTCAGGGGCGCACGGCGGGTCCGGGGAGCTGGCGATCGGCGCCCGCGGCACCTCCGGGCGGGGCTACCGCGGCCACGTGTTCTGGGACGCCGACGTGTTCGTGGTGCCCGCCCTGGCCGCGATCGATCCCGACGCCTCCCGCGCCGCCGTGCGCCACCGCCTCGCCCGGCTGCCCGCCGCGCGGGAGCTCGCCCGGCGTCGCGGCCACGCGGGCGCACGCTTCCCCTGGGAGTCGGGGGCGCGCGGCGAGGACGTCACCCCCGCCACCGGCCTGCTGGGCGCGCGGCCGGTGGTGATCAGGACCGGCGAGCTGGAGGAGCACGTCACCGCCGACGTCGCCTGGTCGGCGGTGCACCACGCGGAGTGGTGCCGCGAGCCGCAGTTCCTGCTCGGGCCGGCGCGGCCCCTGCTGGTGGAGACCGCCCGGTACTGGGCGTCGCGGTGCCGCGTCGACGACGAGGGCCGCGCGCACCTCGACCACGTCATCGGGCCCGACGAGTACCACGAGGACGTCGACGACGACGCCTACACCAACATCCTCGCCCGGTGGAACCTGCGCGCGGCCGCCGACGTGGCCGACCGCGCCGGCGTCGTCCACGACGAGGCCACCCGCTGGCGGGACCTCGCCGGCCGCCTCGTCGACGGCCTCGACCCCGCCACGGGGTGCCACGCACAGTTCCGCGGCTACCCCGCCCGGCAGACGGTCGCGCTCACGGGCCGGCTGCGCCCGCCGGTCGCCGCCGACGTCGTGCTCGGTCACGCCGGTGTCGAGAGGACCCAGGTGATCAAGCAGCCCGACGTCCTCATGGCCCACCACCTCGTCCCGGCCGAGGCCGGGCCGTCCTCCCTGCTCCCGGACCTGGACCTCTACGGGCCGCGCACCGCGCACGGCTCGTCCCTCTCCCCGGGCATCGCGGCGGCCGTCGCGGCCCGCGCCGGCCGTACCGACGAGGCCCTCGAGCTGCTGCGGACGTGTGTGGCGCTCGACCTCGAGGACCTGACGGGCACCGTCGTCTCCGGCCTCCACGTCGCCGCGATGGGCGCCGCGTGGCAGGCGGTGCTCACCGGGTTCGCCGGCGTCCGCGTGGAGCACGGCGCCCTGCACCTCGCGCCCCGGCTCCCGGCCGCGTGGTCGACGGTCGAGGTGCGCTTCCGCGCCCTCGGTCGCCGGCTGCGGGTGCAGGTGGACGCCGACACGACCACGGTCACGACCGATCTCCCGGTCACGGTGCGTTACGACGGCGGGCCGCCGGCTCGGGTGACCGCGAGCGCGACGTTCCCCCGGACCCCGGACGCGTGCGGGAGGCCGGCGTGAGCGACGTCCTCCTGCCCGAGCGCCCCGGCGAGCAGCTGCTGGTCGTCGGGCGGGCCGCGGCCGCCGCGCTCGACGCGGGGCTGCGCGAGGCGCCGGCGGGGCCCGGCGCGGACGGGGTGGAGGATCTGCTCGCGGAGCTCGCCGGGCACGACACGGCCGTCGCGGTGCTGCCCACGGGCGCCGCCGGGTGGGAGGTCGCGTGCCGCGCGAGCGCCCCGGTCCTCCTCGTGCCGCCCGGGACGGGGAGGCTCCGGTTCGGGCGTGTGCTCGCCCCGCTCGACGGGACCGCACCTGCCGGCCTGGCGATCCCCCGGGTCGCGAGGTTCGGCCCGCGCGACCTGCTCGTCCTGCACGTCCTCGACCCGTCCGACCCGCCGCGCTTCTGGGACCAGGCGGCGCACGCGGGCGAGGCGTGGGCGGACGCCTTCCTCGCGCGCTGGTGCGACCACCCGACGGCACGCCTGCTCGTGCGTTCGGGCCGCGCGGCGGACCAGGTGGTGGCGGTGGCCCGGGAGGAGCGGCCCGACCTCGTCGTCCTCGGGTGGGCACAGCACTCCGAGAGCCCCCGGGCCCCGGTGGTGCGCCGGGTGGTGGCCGACGCCGACGTCCCCGTGCTGCTGGTGCCCGTCGGGGGTCAGGTGCCGGGCCCTTCGACCCTGCGCACCGACCCGCCGACGGCGCTGCCATGAGGGCCATGACCACCTACACCGCGCCCCTGGACCTCGGCGCCGTCCTCGCCGCGCCGCTCGAGTGCCCCGCCTGCGGGGCCGAGCCGCTGCGGCCCGTGAGCGACGGCGACCGCACGAACTTCCTCTGCCGCGCCTGCGGGCGTTGCTGGCACCAGGAGCTCGCGTGGACCTCCCAGGTGGACCCGCACGCGTGTGGGACGTGCGCCGAGCAGGAGGCCTGCCTGCGCGTCGTGCGAGCGGACGGGTAGGGCACCGTGCGGATCGGCATCATCGCGCCGCCCTGGGTCCCCGTGCCGCCCGTCCGCTACGGCGGGACCGAGGCCGTGGTCGACGACCTCGCCCGGGGCCTGCACGCCACCGGCGTCGACGTCCGCCTGTTCACGGTCGGGACGTCGACCTGCCCGGTGCCGAGGGCCCACCTGTTCGACGAGCCGGTCGCGCCGATGAACGCCTCGCTGCCCGAGGCCGCGCACGTCCTGGCCGCCCACGACGAGCTCGACGACGTCGACCTCGTCCACGACCACACGCTGCTCGGGCCACTGGTGGCCGGCCGGCGGGGGGCGACGCACGTCCCGGTGGTGACCACCCTGCACCACCTCCTGACCCCGCCCGCGCTGCGCGTGGCCGCCGAGGCCGCGCGCCACGCGTCGCTCGTGGCGATCTCGCGGTCCCAGGCCCGCTCGGCACGCGGGGTCCCGATCACCGCCGTGATCCCCCACGGCGTCGACCTGGACGCCTACCGCCCCGCGGACGGCGTCGGCGACCACGTGGTCTTCGTGGGCCGGATGGCGCCGGAGAAGGGCGCGCACCGCGCGGTGCGCGTGGCGCGCGCCGCCGGCCGCCGCCTCGTGCTGGCCACCAAGATCCGGACGAACGAGGAGCGGGCCTACTACGAGGAGGTCGTCCGCCCGCTCCTGCCGCCGGACGCCGAGCCCCCGCAGGAGATGGACCGGGCGCGGCGCGTCGAGGTGCTGGGCAGCGCGGCGGCGCTGATCAACCCGATCCGCTGGCGCGAGCCGTTCGGCCTGGTCATGGCCGAGGCGCTCGCCTGCGGGACGCCCGTGCTCGCCTTCCCCGAGGGCGCCGCCCCCGAGATCGTCGATCACGGCCGCACCGGCTTCCTCTGCGCGGACGAGGAGGAGATGGTGGCGGCGCTGGACCGGCTCGACACCCTCGACCGGCGGGCGTGCCGGGCGGCCGCCGAGCGGCGGTTCTCGTCGGAGCGGATGGTCGACGACCACGTCGCGCTCTATCGCGCGCTGCTCGAGGCCCCCCGCACCGGCACTGCGGGTGCCCGATCCGCCCGCGCGCTGCTGCGCGGGGCGTGACGCGGACCGGCCGTCATGGTCTCCTCGGCGCCCGACGCGCTCACGCTCGTCGAGGGCTCCACGTTCTGCCTCAGCACGGGGTCCGGGGACGTCGTCCCCGGGCACGCGAGCGGGCTGTTCGTCCGGGACGTCCGGGCGATCGCGCGCTGGGAGCTGACCGTCGACGACCTGCCCGGCGAGCCGCTGCGCGCCGACGTCACCGAGCCGTTCGCGGCCACCGTGCTGCTCCACGTGCCCGGCGACCCGGACGGCGAGCGGTCCGGCAGCCTGCTCGTGACCCGGCACCGCTACGTCGGCGAGGGCATGCGCGAGGACCTCGTCCTGCACAACAGCACCGCCCGTGACGCCACCTGCCGGGTCGCGCTGGCGGTCGGGTCCGACTTCGCGGATCTCTTCGCGGTCAAGGAGGGCCGGGCGCACGGCGTCCCCACCGTGGTCACCCCCGCGCCCGGCCGGCTCGAGCTCGCCGCCCCCGATCACGGCCACGGCGTCACCGTCAGCGCCGACGGCGAGCCGCGGACCGGTCCCGGCACGCTGACCTGGACGGCCCGCGTGCCGGCCCGCGGGCAGTGGCGGGTCACGGTCACGGTCGAGGCGGTGGTCGCGGGCCGTCCGATGACGCTGCACCACCCGCGCGGCACCGACGTCGCCCGGTCCCACCCGGCGCGCCGCCTGCGGGACTGGCGCCACCGCTCCCCCGGCCTGGAGACGGCGGACGCCGACCTCTCGGCCGTGCTCCGGCAGAGCGTCGCCGACCTCGGGGCGCTGCGCATCTTCGACCCCGAGCACCCCGAGCGGGCGGTGGTGGCCGCGGGCGCCCCGTGGTTCATGGCGCTGTTCGGGCGCGACGCCCTCCTGACCTCGCTGATGTTGCTGCCGCTCGACCGCGGCCTCGCCCTGGGCACGCTGCAGACCCTGGCCGCCCACCAGGGCACGGTGGTCGACCCGCAGACCGAGGAGGAGCCGGGCCGGATCGTGCACGAGATGCGCTTCGGCCCGCCGAGCCCGCTCGCGCCCGGGGTGCGGGACCGCTACTACGGCACGGCCGACGCCACGGCGCTGTTCGTGGTCGTGCTCGACGAGCTCCTCCGCTGGGGCGCACCGATCGGGGAGGTGGCGGCCCTGCTGCCCCACGCCGACCGCGCCCTGGCCTGGATCGAGCAGTACGGCGACGCCGACGGCGACGGGTTCGTCGAGTACCGCCGGGCCACCCCGCGCGGCCTGCTCCACCAGGGCTGGAAGGACTCCCGCGACGGGATCAACCACGCCGACGGCCGGCTGGCGACGCCCCCGATCGCCCTCGTCGAGGTCCAGGCCTACGGCTACGCCGCCTACGGGGCGCGGGCCCACCTGGCGGACGTCCTCGGCGACCCCGCGACGGCCACGCGCTGCCGGGCGCGGGCCGCGGACCTGCGTCGGCGCTTCCACGAGGCGTTCTGGCTGCCCGACCGCGGCACCCTGGCGGTCGCGCTCGACGCCGGCAAGCGCCCGGTCGACGCCGTCACCTCGAACGCGGGACACGCGCTGTGGGCGGGGATCCTCGACGAGGAGCAGGCGGCCGCCGTCGCGGCCCGGCTGGTCTCCCCCGAGCTCTTCTCCGGCTGGGGGGTCCGCACGCTGGGCACCTCGATGGGCGCCTACGACCCGATGAGCTACCACAACGGCTCGGTCTGGCCCCACGACACGGCCCTGTGCGTCGCGGGCCTGGCCCGCTACGGCTTCCTCGACGAGGCCCGCCGCCTCGCGACGGCGCTGCTGGGCGCGTCCGGCGCGTTCGGCCACCGGCTCCCCGAGCTGTTCGGCGGCTTCGACCGCGCCGCGACGGGACTGCCCGTCCCCTACCCCACCTCCTGCGCACCCCAGGCGTGGGCGGCCGCGGCCCCGGTCCTCGTGCTCCGTGCCCTGCTGCGCCTCGACCCCGACGTGCCCCACGGGATCGTGCGCTGCGGACCGGCGCTGCCCGGGGAGCTCGTGCCGCTGCGACTGCGCGGCCTGCGGATCGGACCGGCCGACGTCGACGTGGCGGTCAACGGCTCGGGCTGGTCGATCGCGGGCCTGGAGGGCACGGGGCTGCGGGTCGAGCCCCTCGACGGCGCGGCCGCGACGGCCCACCGCTGATCGCCGGGACCTCCGGCTCGCCCGGGACGGGACCGGCGACCCCTGTCCGGCACCGGGCGCTGCACGACCGTCGGGGGCGACGGTCGAGCGCCGAGGAGGAGACACCATGGGCAACCCGGTCGTGCACTTCGAGATCGGGGGCGCCGACGGCGCGCGCTCCCGCCGCTTCTACGGCGAGCTCTTCGACTGGTCGGTCGAGACCGAGTCCCACGGGTACGGGGTGGTGTCCACCGGGTCGGGCGCCGGCATCGGCGGCGGCATCATGCAGGCCCCACGGGGCGTGCGGCCGTGGGTGACCGTCTACGTGCAGGTCGAGGACCTGGAGAAGTGCCTGGAGACGGCCGAGGAGCTCGGCGGCAGCCGGATCATGGACCCGTCGCCGATCGGGGAGATGGGCGACGTCGCGATGATCGCCGACCCGGACGGCAACCCCGTCGGGCTGCTGCGGCTCGCCGCGGGCTACGACTCGTGAGCACCTCTGCCCCGTGGGACGTGCTGTGCGTCGGCGACGTCGTCACCGACACGGCGATCGAGCTGATCCGCGACGCCAGCACCATCACCTACACCGACACCGACGGCCCGTGGCTCGCGATGCGGTCGGGCGCCAAGCTGCCTTTCGCCGGCTTCCAGGACTTCGACGCCGCCGGGAACGCGGCCAACGCCGCGGTGGCGTGCCGCCGGCTCGGCCTGCGCACCGCGCTCGCCAGCGACGTCGGCAAGGACGCCACCGGTGAGCGCATCGCGGCACGGCTGCAGGAGCACGGCGTCGACACCGCCCTGCTGCACGTCCACCCCGAGCAGCAGAGCAACCACCACTTCGTGCTCCGCCACGGGGCCGAGCGCACGATCCTGGTCAAGCACCACGAGTTCGCCTACGCCTGGTCGGCCCCGGAGCCGCCGCCGCGGTGGGTCTGCTTCAGCTCGCTGTCCGAGCACGCCGGTGCCTACCAGGACGAGATCGCCGGCTGGCTGGGCGAGCACACCGACGTCCGGCTGGCGTTCCAGCCCGGCACCCTCCAGGTCCGGGCGGGCGTGGACCCGCTGCGGTCGGTCTACGCCCGCGCCGAGGTCGTGGTCATGAACCGCGAGGAGGCCGTCACCGTCACCGGCGGCGACCACGCCGACGTCCCCGGACTGCTGGCGCGCCTGCACGACCTGGGCCCGGCCCTGGTGGTGGTGACCGACGGTCCCGACGGCGCCTACGCGTCGGACGGCGACGAGCAGCTGTGGATGCCGCTCTACCCGGACCCGGCGCCCCCGGTGGAGCGCACAGGGGCCGGCGACGCCTTCGCGTCGACGTTCGTGGCCGCCCTCGCCCGCGGCGAGACGGTGCGCACCGCGCTGCGGTGGGCGCCAGTGAACAGCATGAGCGTCGTCCAGCGCGTCGGCGGACAGGCCGGTCTGCTGCCGCTGGCCGAGCTCGAGCGACTCCTCGCGGACGCGCCCGCCGGCTACGCGCCCGTCCCGCTGCCGGACCGGGCGCCGTGAGCGCGGGACGGGCGGGGCGGGCGGGCCGGACCGGGGACGGGACCGTGCGGCTCGGCCGTGTCCGGGGCATCAGGGTCGCCGCCCACTGGAGCGTGGTCGGGATCGTCGCGGTCATCGCGTGGGTGACGGCCCGCCTCGAGCTGCCGGTGCTCGCGCCCGGCCACGGCGCGCTCGCGGAGGCGGTGGCCGGCGTGGCGGTGGCCCTGCTGCTCGTGGCCTCGCTCCTCGCGCACGAGATCGCGCACGCCCTCGTCGCGCGCGCGGCGGGCATCGAGGTCGAGGGCATCACGCTGTGGCTGCTCGGCGGGACGACGCGCATGGACGGCGAACCCGACCGCCCGGCCACCGCGCTGCGGGTCGCCGCGGTCGGCCCGCTCGTCAGCGCCGCGCTGGCCGGGCTGTTCGCCCTCGCGGCGGTGCTCGCCCGGACGTCGGCGTCCGGCCTGGTGGTCGCGGTCCTGGCGGAACTGGCGTTGCTGAACCTCGTGCTGGCGGCGTTCAACCTGCTGCCCGCGGCCCCGCTCGACGGCGGGCGCATCCTGGGCGCGGCGCTCTGGGCGCTGCGCGGCGACCGGTGGGGCGCCGCGATCGCGTCGGCCCGCACCGGGCGCGTGCTGGGGGCCCTCCTCGTGGGCGTCGGCGTCTACCTGGCGCTCCTGGTCGACCTCGGTGGCGCCTGGCTCGCCCTCGTCGGCTGGTTCGTCGGCGCGTCCGCCGGGCAGGAGGAGCGGCGGGCGCGGCAGGGGCGCGCCCTCGACGGCCTCACGGTGGCCGCGGCCGCCGGCCCGGCCCCGGCGGTGCTCCTCGAGGACGCGACGCCCGCCGAGCCCGCCGCCGCCGCGACCTCGCCGAGGTCGGCGGCGGGCGTCCCGCTCCTGACCGCACCGGACGGCAGCGCCGCCGGCTACCTGCCCGCGGAGCGCCTGCGCCGCCTCCCGACCCGGGCGGGTGGCGACGGCCGCGTGCCGGCGTCGTCGCTCACGACGGTGCGGCCGGACGACCCGCTCACCGGGCTCCTCGGCCGCCTCGCGGACACCGGAGCGCGCCTCGTGGTCGTCGACGGCGCCGGGGCGCCGGTCGGGATCGTCGGGCGCGCGGGGGTCGAGGAGCTCCTGCTCCCCGGCCGGCCCACCGACGCCGGACCGGCCGACCGTGCCGGGGCCGGCGTCCCGACGGACCCCGGCGCGCCCCCACCCGCCGACTGGTGGTGGCACGGCGGCCCGACGCCCCCCGACGCGAGGGCGGACCGGGACCCGTCGGCCTCGGCCTGAGGACCCCGTCGGACCGGGCCGCCCGGCCCTCGCCGGGTCGGCACACCCGGCGGAAGGTCGGGGCGACGGCACGGGAGGCCGGCACCGACGAAGGGCGGAGACCATGCACACCGAGGAGTGGACCGCGAGCATCCACATCGACGAGCAGGACGAGCGGACGCACGCGGTGGCGCGCCTGCACACCCGCGACGCGACGGCCCTGGAGGGACACGGCACGGCCCGCCGCCACCCCGCCGACCGGGACGTCCCCGAGATCGGCGCCGAGCTCGCGGTGGCCCGCGCGCTCGCCGACCTCCAGCACCGGCTGCTGGACGCGGCGATCGGGGACATCGAGCAGGCGACCGGGCAGGCCGCCCACCTGGCCGGCTGACCGGTCGCGCCGCGGCGGGGCGAACGTCCCGGCCCGCCCGGTGCGCTCGCCCCTGGCCGCCGCGCCCGACCGGTGGCACCGTCGGGCGCCGGAGGACCACCGGAGGAGGGATGCTGGTGACGAGGCCGGACGACGAGGACGACGCCCGTCCCGTACCCGGCACGGCGGCCGCGCCGGCGCCGTCGCCGACCGCGGGCCCCGTCGTGCACGACACGCGCCGGTGGTCGCGGGACGGGGGTCCGCCGCCGGTCGCGCCGGGACCGCCGGCCCCGCCGGGGGCACCCGCCGCGGCTGACGGCACCGCGGGAACCGGCGACCGGGACGTCCTCGACGCCGGGCCCCTGCTCCGGATCGGCACCATGATCCGCAAGGTCCTCGAGGAGGTGCGGGAGACCCCGCTCGACGACCGCGCCCGGGAGCGGGTCCGCGACCTGCGGGCCCGCGCGATGGACGAGCTGTCCACCCACCTCGGCCCGGAGCTGCGCGAGGAGCTGCAGGCGCTGGAGGTGCCGCTGCCGGCGGACGGGGTGCCGAGCGACGTGGAGCTGCGCATCGCCCAGGCCCAGCTCGTGGGCTGGCTGGAAGGCCTGTTCCAGGGCGCCCAGATGGCCTTCGCCGCCGAGCAGATGGCCCAGCGCTCGCAGCTCGAGCGGCTGCGGCAGGAGGCGACGCAACAGCGCGAGCGGGCGGGAGCGTCCGGCCAGTACCTCTGAGCTGCCTCACACGGGCTCCGTCGGACGGCTCCGTCAGACCGCTCCGGCCGCGGCGAGGAACGCGCCCGCGTCGGCGACGGTGCGCAGCTGCGGGTAGTCGTCCTCGTCGACGCGGACCCCGGAGACGGCGACGAGGTGCTCGACGAAGCGGAGGAAGTCGAGCGAGTCAAGTTCCAGCACGTCCCGGACGTCGTCGGTGTCGGCGAGCGCGTCGAGGTCGGGCCCGGGGGC
The DNA here is from genome assembly GCF_039542135.1 of Actinomycetospora chlora. Classification (NCBI taxonomy): domain Bacteria; kingdom Bacillati; phylum Actinomycetota; class Actinomycetes; order Pseudonocardiales; family Pseudonocardiaceae; genus Actinomycetospora; species Actinomycetospora chlora. The sequence goes on along the minus strand of NZ_BAABHO010000019.1, from coordinate 87,379 downwards.
GACCCGGGCGAGCGCGTCGCGGACGAGGTCGCGCGCGGCGGCGTCGGCGGTGGGGCTCATGACCACTCCTCGAGGTCGTGCAGGACGTCGTCGACGGCGTGCAGGAAGCGGCCGCCGACGACGCCGTCGGTGGCCCGGTGGTCGCCGGTGAGCGTGGTGGTGACGGTGGGTCGCACGCCCAGGAGGTCGCCGTCGGCCCACGGGCGGGCCACCACGGCGCCGAGCCCGACGAGCGCGACCTGGGGCGGGAAGATCCGGCCGTGGACGGCGTGCCCGCCGGTGTCCCCGAGGTCGCTGACCGTGAGCCCGGCGTCGGCGGTGTCGGAGGAGCGCAGACGACCCGCCCGCGCCCGCTCGACCACCTCGCGCAGCGCGGTCATGAGGTCCGGCAGCGCGAGCTCGTCCGCGGCGGGGATCGTGGGCACGAGCAGGCCGCCGCCGCGCAGGGAGACGACGACCCCGACGTCGACCGAGGTCGCCGGCACCGGGGCGCCGTCGACCCAGTGCCCGTTGAGCTCGGGCACACGCCGCGCGGCGCGGGCGACGGCGTGCAGGAACAGCGCCGCGGGAACGATCCGCGCGGACACCGCGGCCCGGCGGTTGAGCTCGCGCAGGCGGTCGAGGGCGGCGCCGACCTCGAGGACGGCGTCGACGTGGTACTGCGGGATCGTCAGCGAGCGGGTCATCCGCGCGGCGATCGCGGCACGCATACCGTCGGCGCCCGCCCGGGTCGCCGCACGCGGGGCACTCGGCGCGGGCGGGGCGGCCGGCACGTCCCGACCCCGCACGACGCCGTCGGCCGTCCCCGGGTGCAGGTCCTCGACGGGCGTGCCCCGCTCGGCGGCGAGCCGCCGGGCGTAGGGAGTGACCCGGAGGCGTCCGCCGGCCGGGGACGCGGCGGGGGCCGGACGGGTGGCGGCGCGGACGTCCGCGTGCGTCACGGTGCCGTGCGGGCCGGTGCCCGCGAGGTCGCCGGTGTCCACGCCGAGCCGTTCGGCGAAGCGGCGCACCGGCGGCGTGGCCCGCGGCAGCGGGGGCCCGTCGGGGGCGGGGACCTCGGCCGGCACGGACGGCGCGGACGGCGCGGACGGCGCGGGCGCGCCGTCGGTGCCGATGACCGCCAGCGGCGTGCCGACGGCGACCTTCGCCCCGACCGGCACGAGCAGCGCCTCGACCACGCCGTCCTCGAAGCACTCGACGTCGATGACCGACTTCTCGGTCTCCACCGCGGCGATCAGGTCGCCGCGGTGGACCTCGTCGCCGGGCGCCACCGACCACTCGACCACGGTCCCCTCGTCCATGTCGGCCCCGAGCGAGGGCATGAGGAACTCCCCCACCGCTCAGCCCACCGTCCGGCGGGCCGCGGCGACGACGCCGTCGACCGACGGCAGGGCCGCCCGCTCCAGGTGCGCGGCGTAGGGCACGGGCACCTCGGCGGAGCACACCCGCTCGGGCGGGGCGTCGAGGTCGTAGAACGCGTGCTCGGCGACGCGCGCCGCGACCTCGGCCGCCAGGCTGCCGCTGCGCCAGCCCTCGTCGACGACCACGAGGCGGTGGGTGCGCCGCACCGACGCGAGCACGGTCTCCTCGTCGAGCGGGCGCAACGAGCGCAGGTCGACGACCTCGGCGCTCGTGCCGTCCTCCGCGAGGCGCTCGGCGGCGGCCAGCGTCGTCGGCAGCATGCCGCCGTAGGTCACCAGCGACACGTCGGTGCCGGGGCGGCGGACGGCCGCGCCGTCGAGGGCGACCCCGGCCGGGTCGTCCGCGCCGGGCCCGTCGGGCGCGTCGTCGGTCGTCCCGTACAGCCCGGCGTGCTCGAAGAGCAGCACCGGGTCCGGGCAGGCCAGCGCCGGGGCCAGCACGCCGCGGGCGTCGGCGACGGTCGCGGGCGCCACGATCCGGAGGCCGGGGATGTGCGCGTACCAGCCCTCCAGGCTGTGCGAGTGCTGCGCGGCGAGCTGGCGGCCGGCCCCGGTCGTCATCCGGACGACCAGGGGCACCGAGAACTGCCCGCCGGACATGTGCGAGAGCGTGGCCGCGTTGTTGAGGATCTGGTCGAGCGCCAGCAGGCTGAAGTTGACGGTCATGATCTCGACGATCGGGCGCAGTCCGCCGAGCGCCGCGCCGATGCCGGCGCCGACGAAGGCCGACTCGGACAGCGGGGTGTCGCGGACGCGGTCGGGCCCGAACTCCTCGAGCAGCCCGAGGCTCACCGCGAAGCACCCCCCGTAACGCCCCACGTCCTCGCCCATGAGGAAGACCCGCTCGTCGGCGTGCAGCGCCTCCCGCAGCGCCTCCCGCAACGCCTCGCGATAGGTCGGCCCCCGGTCGGTGCCGCTCGTGGTCGCGGCCGCCGCCGTCCCCGTGCTCACGGCGTCTCCCCCGTCGGCTCCGCCCCGACGAACCGCAGCAGGTCCTCGACCGGCTCGACCGGGGCCGCCTCGGCCACGGCCTCCGCCTCGCGGATCTCCGCGTCGACCTCGGCGACGAGCCGCGCCCAGCCCTCGTCGTCGAGCTCGCCGTCGGCCAGGAGGCGGGCGTGCAACCCGTCGACCGGGTCGTGCTCCCGCCACCGCGCGATCTCGGCGCGGTCACGGTAACGGTCGGGGTCGTACATCGAGTGCGCGCGGAAGCGGTAGGTACGCAACTCGAGGAAGCACGGCCCCGGACCGCCACGCACCAGGGCGAGGGCCCGCTGGGTGGCCGCGCGCACGGCCTCGGGGTCCATCCCGTCCACCGCCCAGGCCGGCATCCCGTAGGCCGCGGCCCGCAGCGCGAGATCGGTCTCGGCGTGCTCGCGCTCGAGCGCCGTGCCCATCGCGTAGCGGTTGTTCTCGCAGCAGAAGAGCACGGGCAGCCGCCACAGCGCCGCGAGGTTGAGGCACTCGTGGAACTCGCCCTCGGCCACCGCACCGTCGCCGAACAGGCAGGCCGTGGCCACCGGGCGGGCGGTGAGGGCGTCGGCGAGCCCGAGGCCGACCGCGACCGGCAGGCCCCCACCGACGATGGCGTTGCCGCCGTAGAACCGCCGGGCGGCGTCGAACAGGTGCATCGAGCCGCCCCGGCCGCGGCTGCACCCGGTGGCACGCCCGAACATCTCGGCCAGGACCGCGGACATCGGGACGCCGCGGACCAGGGCGTGGCCGTGCTCGCGGTAGGTGGAGACCACGGCGTCGCCGGGCTCGAGCGCCCCCACGAGCCCGACCGCGACGGCCTCCTCCCCGATGCACAGGTGCATGAAGCCGCGGATGCGCTCGGTGCTGTAGAGCTCGACGCACCGCTCCTCGAAGCGCCGCACCCGCACCATCCCGCGCAGCAGGTCGAGGCGGTCGTCGGCCACGGTGGCGCTCACGACGTCTCCACCGTCGACAGGTCACCCTCGGGCAGGCCCAGCTCGCGGGCCCGCAGGAGCCGCCGGAGGATCTTCCCGCTGCGGGTGTGGGGCAGGTGCGGGTCGACGGCCAGCTCCCGCGGCGCGACGCTGCCGAGGCGCTGCCGACCGTAGGAGAGCAGCTCGTCGTGCAGCGACGCGTCGGGCGTCCACCCCGGCCGCAGCGTGACGAACGCCTTGACCAGCTCCCCCGCCACCGGGTCCGGCTTGCCGATGACGGCGGCCTCGGCCACGGCCGGGTGGGCCATCAGCACGCTCTCGACCTCGAACGGGCCGACGAGGTGCCCGGCGGTCTTGATCACGTCGTCGGCCCGGCCGGCGAACCAGTACCAGCCGTCGGCGTCGCGCCGGACCACGTCGCCCGTGAGGTACCAGCCCTCGGCGAAGGACGCGGCGTACCGCTCCTCCTGGTGCAGGTAGCCGCGGAACATCGACGGCCACCCCGCGCGCAGCGCGAGCTCGCCGTCGACGCCCGGCCGCACCGGGCGGACGTGCCCGTCGGCGCGCCACGCACGGCCGTCGGGGCCGCGCTCGAGGACCGCGGCCTCGATGCCGGGCAGGGGCCGTCCCATCGACCCGGGGCGGATGTCCTCGGCCGCGAAGTTGCTGATCATGATGGCGCCGGTCTCGGTCTGCCACCAGTTGTCGTGCACCGGTACGCCGAGGACCTCCGCCGACCACCGGACGACCTCGGCGTCGAGCGGCTCGCCCACGCTCGCCACGTGCCGCAGCGCCGAGAGGTCGTGGCGGGCCACCGCCGCCTCGCCGTGGCGCACCAGCAGGCGCAGCGCGGTCGGCGCGGTGTACCAGACGGTCACCCGCTGCCCGGCGAGCACGTCGTACCAGCGCTCGGCGTCGAACTCGCGCTCGTCGACCAGCAGCGTCGCGCCGTGGGTCAGCGGCGCGATGATCCCGTAGGACGTGCCGGTCACCCAGCCGGGGTCGGCGGTGCACCAGAAGACGTCGTCGGGCCCGAGGTCGAGGGCGGCCCGCGCGGTCGCGTGGTGGGCGACGACGGCGTCGTGCACGTGGACCGCGCCCTTCGGCGTGCCCGTCGTGCCGCTGGTGAAGTGCAGCAGCGCCGGGTCCTCGGGGTCGGTCGGCGGGATGGCGAAGTCGTCGTCGACGGCGTCGAGCAGCGCGGCGAGGGAGGTCAGGCCCTCCTCCCCGTCGTCCGGCCCGTCGGCGGGGTCACCGGCCAGCAGCACGTGGCGCAGCGCCGGCAGGGCGGCGCGCACCGGCCGGACCCGGCGCGCGTGGAGCCGCGGCGTGGTCACCAGGACCCGGCCCTCCCCCAGGCGCAGGCGCTCGGCGACCGGCTCGGGCCCGAATGCGGAGAACAGCGGGCAGAGCACGCCGCCCGCCTTGAGGGTGCCGAGCGCGGCCACGTAGAGGTCGAGGACGCGCGGGAGCAGCGTGAACACCCGCTCGCCCCGGGCCACGCCGAGAGCCCCGAGGGCGTTCGCGAACCGGTTGGTCCGGCGGCGCAGCTCGGCGTAGGTGACGTCCGTCGTGGTGCCGTCCGCGCCGAGCACCCGCAGCGCGGTCCGGTCCCCGCGGACCGCGGCGTGCCGGTCCACCGCCTCGTGCGCGATGTTGAGGCCCCGACCGTTGGGGAGCCCGCTCATCTCCGCGCGCGCCGCGGCCCACGAGAACGTCCGGCGGGCACGGTCGTAGTCGGGCATCCGCGCGGACCGCCGGACGCTGTCGGGCTTGACGATCATGTCCACCGTCTCGGTCACGTCACGGACGGTCCCGGCGGACAGCCTCCCGCGTCAGGGACGAACGGCCCCTCCGGCGTCGTCCCGTGTCCCTGCCCGCCCCGGGACGCGAGGCGCACGGTCGAGCTGCCCCCCCCACCAGGGATCGGGAACGGAGGAGACATGGGCGAGGACAGGGAGCACGACCCGCTGACGGCGGTGCTCGACCGGCTCGACGAGATCGTCGGCCTGCTGCGACGCGTCGACACCCGTCTCGAGCACCTCGAGCGGTGGCCCGCGCGGCACGAGCCCCTCGCGGGCAGCCCGGAGATCGGGCCGCCGCGGTGGCTGGGGTCGCCGCGCTCCCGGGCCGGCGACGCCGTCCTCGACGCGGCCCGCCGGGACCCGGTGGGGCGGAGCGGGCCTACCTGAGGGGCGTGGGCGACCGCCGGCCGTCCTCGCGGGGGGAGGCAGGGACGGCCGGCGGCGCGGGGGTGTCATCGAGGTCGAACGAGCTCGACGACCCCGCCGAGCCTAGATCGCGCTCCGTGCCCGGACGATCACCCACCGGTCGCAACTCCACGCAAGGATCTCCGTGGTCAGCACTCCTGGCGGAGGCGCTGGGGCGCGAGGCGCTCCAGGAGCTCGGGCATCGCACCGGGCGGGGAGCCGTCGAGGTCGCGTCGGCACTGCGCCACGGTGGTGGTCACGAGGGTGCGGTGGCAGGTGGGGAACTCGCTGGCGAGCCGCTCGACGGCCTGGACGACGATCGTCGTCTCCGGGACGTCGGGGAAGGGAGCTCGGCTGAGCTGGAGGGTCATCGTGTCCCGTTCTCGTCGGGGCCGGACACCGCGACCGTGGGCGCGGACCGTCCACGCCGGCCAGGGCCGAAGGTCCCGGACACCCACGTTCAGGACACCGCGACGTTGCGTGCCCCCAGGAGACCGCGACGCAGCACGCGCCGCACGGGCAGCGACGGGTGCTCGATCCGCAGGACCCCGCCGTTCTCCCGGACCGTGCGGGTGCCGCTGAGCAGGGCCTCGCAGCCGCGGAGCCCGAGGAAGTCCAGGCGCTCCAGGTCGAGGTGGAACGTCGTGCAGGGCGCGCTGGCCGAGGCGAGGACGAGGGCCGCGCCGGAGCTGGTGAAGAAGGACAGGGCGCCGGCGAGGTGCAGTCGCCACGGCACGCCCGGCAGGTCGTCGGGCGCGTCGTGGGTGACGACGATCGGCGTGCCCGCCGCCCGGACCTCGTCGACGCAGCGGCGCACGTGCGGCGCCACCTCGAGGTCGGTCTCGAACACGACCAGCACGTCGGCTCCGTGCATCGCGATGCGCCCCCGCGCCCGACCCCTGTGACCGACCCGTACGCGCCCCGCGCACGGTCTCCCGAAGAGAGGCCCTCCACGATCCGCCGGGGCGCCGTGCGGAGCAAGCCGCCGGAGCGTCCAGACCCGTCCGCCGCCCGCCGAGCGAGGGACAGGAAGCGCAACTGTTGTCCACTCAGGACAACGGCCGGGCCGCAGTGAGGCGGCCCGGCCGCTCCTCGCTCGGGGGCCGGTCGGCGGTCAGCCCTTCTCGATGGCGATCGGGGTCGGCTCGGCCCCCTTCTCCAGGGCCGGCATCGGCACGCGCACGGTGAGGATCCCGTCCTTGTACGCGGCGCTCACCGCGGCCGGGTCGACCCCCTCGGGCAGCGGCAGGCGGCGGGCGAAGGAGCCGTAGCTCAGCTCGTGGCGCCGGTAGCCGGTGTCCTCGGTGTCCTCGGTGACCCTGCGCTCGGCGCGCAGGTCGAGGATCCCGTTGTCGATCGACAGCCGCAGGTCCTTGTCCGGGTCGATCCCGGGCATCTCCGCCTTGATCACCAGGTCGCCGTCCTCGCGGTACTCGTCGACCTTGATCACCTCCTCGGGGGCCCGCAGGGCGGGCTGGTCCCACGCGCGGGCCGGGAAGGCGCGCATCCAGTCGTCGAACATCCGGTCGAACTGCCGGAAGATGTCCGTCGAGGTCATGGGCTGGCGTCGGATCATCGACATGTTCTCCACCTCCGACCCCGACGGTCGGCGCGGGCACCTCCCGGTTCCAGGGACGAACGGCCCTGGCCGGGGCGGCACCCCGGCCCCACGCTCCCGGTGCCTGCGGCCGTGCCACCGCACGGGTGCGCGCCGCACGCTCGCCACCACCGAGGACGTGGGGGGAGGACGTCGTGGAGCTGGTCGAGACCCGCGTGCCCGCCACCGGGGACCTGATCGGCGGTCGCTACCGGATCGGCGCGCTGCGCCGCGCCGACCACCGTCGTCGCGTCCACGACGGGTGGGACCGGCGCCTCGAGCGCGACGTCGCGGTCGTCCTGGTGGCCCCCGCACCGGGGTCGGACCCCGATCCCACGCTGCCGCCGTCGCCGATGGCGCCGATCCACCTGCACCGCGCCGGGCTCGTCGAGCTCTACGACGGGGGCGTGCACGCCGGCCGGGTGTTCCTGGTCTGCCAGTCCGTTCCCGGCCCGACGCTGGAGGAGCGGTCGTCGGAACCCTTCACCGTCGAGGAGCTGGCGCGCCTCGGCGAGGACCTGGCCCTCACCCTCGCCGCCGTCCACCGCTACGGCGGCGCCCACGGCGCGTTGACCCCCGACCGCGTCCTGCTCGGCGGGCCACGACCCATGATCGCCGACTGCGGCGTGGCCCCGCTCCTCGAGCGGTGGTCCGGACTGCCCGAGGACACCCGCTACCGGGCGCCCGAGCAGCACCACGGGGAGACCGGCCCCGCGGCCGACGTCTACGCGCTGGGCCGCGTGCTCGGCGAGGCGCCGCTGCCGGCCCGCGCGGCCGGTGCGCGGGAGGTGCGGTCCCTCGCGCGGCGCATGACCGCGACGGCTCCCGAGGACCGACCGGACATGGCGGACGTGGCGCAGCGGCTGCGGGCCGCCCGAGCACGGGCGGCCGGGACGCCGGGCGCGCCCCCGACGGCCCCGCACCCGGTGGCCCGGGCGACGGCCGCCGTGGTGGTCGCGGGCGGGATCGTCCTCGGGGCCTCGACGGCGGTCGCGCTGGTCGGGGCACCGGCCCCGGGCGGCTCGGCGCTCGTCGCACCCCCCGCGGCAGGCGCCGTGGCGGGGCGCGTCGAGGCGGGGCGCGTCGTGGAGGGGCGCGTCGTGGAGGGCGACCTGCCGGCCGGGCCGCCCCTGGACGGCGACGCCGGCGGCCCCGCCACGGACGCCGTGTCCCGCCGCGACTCCGTGACCCCGGCCGCGGTGAGGTCGTCCACCCGTCACGAGAGCGGCTCCGCGGTCCCGACGCGGACGCCGGACGCGTCGGGAGAGCAGACGAGGAGCCGGCCCACGAGGACACCGCAGCCGTCGGCCTCCGACTCGTCCGACCCCACGAGACACCGCTCGCCGGATCGCGTGAGCGACGGCGCCACCGAGCGCCGTCAGCACGACCGCAGCACCGACCGCAGCACCGACCGCAGCACCGACCGCACGACCCACCGCACGACCGACGGCCCTGCCGACCGCACGACCGACCGCCGCCACGACAACCGCCACGACGACCGCCACGACGACCGCCACGACGACCGCCACGACGACCGCAGCACCGGCGCCACCCCCGACCGAACCTCCACCACCCGCACCCCGCGGCCTACGTCCCGCCACGTCGTGGTCGGGTCCCTCCCGGGCCTCCTCCTCGACGGGGCACCGTCCGCCGGGCCCGTCAGTGCGGACCGGACACGTGCCGCAGGGTCGCCAGCGCCCACAGCGCCAGGATGAGCAGCACGAGCACGACGAGGGCCGCCGGGCTGCCCGTCGCGAGCGCCACGACCCCCGCGACCACGGCCAGCAGGCCCAGCGCCCCCGGGGCGCGCAGCGCGAGCGACGGGACGGGCGACACCCAGCCACCACCGACCACGGCGGCCGCGACCCCGAGCGCCAGCACGAGCACGGCCGTACCCCGCGTCCCCGAGGGCGTCGACCACGCGGCCCCGCCGACGATCCACACGACCACCGCCGCGAGCACCAGCAGCCCGGCCGCGACGTCCCGCCGGCTCACGACGCCGTCCGCGGCCCATCCGCCTCGACGTCGACGAGGACGGCCCGGCCCCGGTCGTCGAGGTGCACGACACGGGCACGGCCGCCCGCACGGTCGCGGAAGAACAGGAACGGCCACCCGCCGAGCCGCAGGTGCTCCACCGCCTCCTCCGGGCTCGCCGCACGCGCCGGGACCGGGCTCACCGTGATCCCGGCGCGCTCCGCGGCGGGCGGCGCCGAGCCGTCCTCGAGGGCGAGGCGGTGGCCCGCCGGTCCGCAGCGGTAGACCACGGCACGCCGGCCCGTGGTGCGCTCGACGAACAGGTGGAACGCCTCGTCCCGGGCGTCCATGACCGCGACGGCGTCGGCCACCGAGGTCGGCACGGCCTGCACCACGTCGTGGCGATCGACGACCGGTTCCGGTGCGCGGGCACCGGCGGGGCCGTCATGGCGCGGCTGCCGCCGGGCGTGCACGTCGCCGACGCGGCGGCGCAGCCGGTCCACCAGCAGGTCCACGGCCTCCCGGGGCGTCGCGCCCACGACGTGCACGTGCAGCCGGACACCGGCGAGGTCGACGTGCGCGCTCGCGACCACCGGCCGCTCCCGGGCCGGGTCGTCGTGCCGCACGATGCGCACCCGGGCCGGCCCGGTCGGGCGGACGCCGTGGTCGAGCGCGGCCAGCACCTTGTCCCGGGTGTACTCGGGGAGGTCGCGGGCGATCGTGCCCCGGATCTCCACGACGGGCGGGGCGAGGCGGGAGGGGGCGGGGGTGGTGCGGGGAGTCATGGTCGCGACGGTGAGCCCGCGCGGTCGTGCACGGCAGGGTCCTTCGACCCGGCGGCCGGCGCCGACCGGGACGCCGGGGGGCGCGCGAGCAGCACGGGCACCGGGGCGCGGTGCGCCAGCCGGCACCCGACGTCGCCGAGCAGGTGCGCCGCCGCCGCGGGCGGCCCGGCGGGGCGCGGCACGAGCACGATCACCGCGGCGCCCTCGGCCCGGGCCACGGCCAGCAGGGCCCGCGCGGGCTGGCCGCCGACGACCTCGGTGGTCACGGCACTCCCCCGCCCGAACCACCGCGCCCGGTCGTCGAGCAACGACCGGGCGCGCACGCGCCGCTCGTCGTCCGGCGGCCCGTCGCCGGCGTCCGGGTCGACGACGGCGACCAGGACGACGCGGGCCCCGACGGCCGCGAGGGGCACCGCGAGCCGCACGGCCTCGTCCGCACCGGAGGAGCCGTCCACGCCGACGACGACGGTGGCGCCCGCCCCCACCGCGTCCGGGCCCGCGTCGAGGACGCGCACCGAGCGGTCCGCGCGCTCGGCCGCCACCGGCACGAACAGCGGCCCGAGGACCGCGCCGGTCACGTACCAGCGCCAGTCGCGGTAGCCCTGGCGCCCGAGCAGGACGAACGCGGCGAGGAGCCCGCTGCCGACCCAGACGACGCCGAGCACGACGGCGAGCGCGGTGCTGCCCACGGCGGCGGTCAGTGCCCCTCGGGCGCGGCGCCCAGCGCCGGGCGGCCGTAGGCGTTGGCGAAGGCGTCGTCGAGGGCGCGGTCGCCGAGGCGGTGCCCCAGCTCCACCAGCGCGCGGGCCGCCGCCGCCTCCCGCCCGATCGCCGCGACGTCCGGGTGGTCGGGCCAGCGCACGGCGCGGCCCTCGACCGCGAGCACCTCGGCGGAGCCGAGGACGTCGTCCGGCGCGGTGTCGAGCACCGCCCGGGCCCAGGTCGTGCCGTGGTCGCCGCCCTCGAAGGTGACGGTCACCGTCCAGGTGGGGGTCGTCATGCCTCCACGGTCGGTCGTCCGGTCCGCGCCGCGGAGCGGGCGGACGGGCCGCGTCGGGGGGCCGGAGGTCCCGCGGGCTCCGCGGTTGACCGGGCCGCCCCGAGCAGGACGCGACGCTCGGCGTGCCCGATCGCGGCCCGCACCGCGTCGACCGCGTGCGGGTCCACCGACACCGCGTCGATCCCGGCCCGGACCAGCACCTCGGCGAACTCCGGGCGTCGGGACGGGGCCTGCCCGCACAGCGACGAGGGCACCCCGAGCCTGCGGGCCGTGGCGATGATGCACTCGATCGCGTCGACGACCGCCGCGTCGGCCTCGTCGTAGACCTCGGCGCAGCGCTCGCTGTCGCGGTCGACCCCGAGCACGAGCTGGGTGAGGTCGTTGCTGCCGATCGAGACGCCGTCGATGCCGCAGGCGACGTACTCGGGCAGCCAGTAGACCACCGACGGCACCTCGGCGGTCAGCCACCGCTGCAGGCCCCGCTGCCGGCCGAGCGGCCCGGCGTCGACCACCTCGAGGCAGGCCTCGAGCTCCCACCGGGTGCGGACGAACGGCAGCATCACGTGCAGGTTGGGCGACCGCTCGCGGACCCGGGCGAGGGCGCGCAGCTCGAGGGCGAACACCTCGGGCTCGCGCAGGTACCGGTAGGCGCCACGGAAGCCGATCATGGGGTTGTTCTCGGCGGGCTCGTGGCGCTCGCCGCCGGTGAGCCCCCGGAACTCGTTGCTGCGCAGATCGGTGGTCCGGTAGAGCACGGGACGCGGCGCGAAGGCCGTCGCGATCGTCCCGACCGCCTCGGCGACCCGGTCGACGAACCGGTCCTGCTCGCCGCGGGCCACCACCTCGCGCGGGTGCACGCCGCCGAGGGCCGCCGTGAGCAGGAACTCGGCCCGCAGCAGGCCCACGCCGTCCACTCCCGGGCGGGCGGCCACCCGCTCGGCGGCCTCGGGCAGCGCGAGGTTCACGTGCACCTCGGTGCCGAGCGGGGCGACCGCCTCGGCGGCGACCCCGCCGAGCACGGGCGGCCCGTCCGGGCGGACGACGGCGCCCACGGGGCGCGTGGCCACGACGCCACCGGCGGGACGCTCGCCGTCGAGGACCTCGCCGGCGCCGCCGTCGACGGTGACCACCCGGCCGTCGGCCAGTACCGACGTCGCCCGCCGGGTGCCGACCACGCACGGCACCCCGAGCTCGCGGGCCGCGATCGCCGCGTGGCACGTCGCCCCGCCGGTGTCGGTGACGATCGCGGCGGCACGGCGCAGCGTCGGCAGCCAGTCGGGGTTGGTCAGCGGCGCCACGAGCACCTCCCCCGGCCGCAGCTCGGCGCCCTCGTCGGGGCTGTGCAGGACCCGGACCGGTCCGGTGGCCCGCCCCGGCGTCGCCGGGAGCCCGCGCAGCAGCACCCCGCCCGCCGGCGCGGCGGTGTCCGCCCCGGTGGTCACCGGCCGCGCCTGGACCAGCCAGAGCCGGTCGCCGGCGTAGGCCCACTCGACGTCCTGGGGACGCCCGTAGTGGGCTTCCACGCGCCGGGCCAGCTCCGCGACCGCCACGACCTCGTCGGGGGTCAGCACCGGCGCGTCGCCGCGTGCGGGGTCCAGCGGCACGGTGCGGTCGGCGCCGTCGGGACCCCGCACGACCTCGTGGGTCTGGTGCCCGACGCGCATCGAGCGCAGGCGCAGCCCGTCGGCCTCCACCTCGTAGGTGTCCGGCTCGACGGTCCCGCCCACCACGACCTCCCCCTGACCGAGGGCCGCCTCGACGAGCACCCGGCTGCGGTCGCCGGTGCGCGGGTCGGCGGTGAACGCGACCCCGGCACGGTCGGCCGGCACCATCGCCTGCACGACCACGGCGATCGCGGGCTCGTCGCGGTACCCGCGCGCGCTCCGGTAGGCCACCACCCGCGCACCGAACAGCGAGGCCCAGCAGTCGACGATGCGGTGCACCAGCTCCTCGGCGGTGCGCACGTTGGTGAAGGACGCGTTCATGCCGGCGAACGACGCGCGGGCCCCGTCCTCACCCACCGCGGAGGAGCGCACGGCGACGACGGGCTCCCCCAACGCCTTCCACGCCGCGTGGACGTGCTCCTCGAGCGCCGCGGGCATCCCGGTGCCGCGCACCCGTTCGGCGAGCGCCGCGCAGAGCGCCGGTAGCCGGTCGGGTCCCGCGGCGAGCGCCTCCTCGTGCCCGGCGGCGAGCGCGGCCCGGACCCCGGCGGCGTCCATCGCCGCCCGGTAGGCCCCGGCGGGCAGCACGAACCCGTCCGGCACCGGGAAGTGCGCGCCGATCAGCTCGCCGAGGTGCGCCGCCTTGCCCCCGACCTCCCCGGAGTCGGCGGCGCGCAGCTCCCCCAGGGGTCGGACGGCGGCGCCGGTCGGGCGCTCCACGGTGGTGCTCACGGGGGTGCTCACGGGTCCTCCCGGGGTGCGGATCGGTCGCTCACGCCGCGGGGTGCAGCTGCTCCCCGACCGGACTGTCCGGCTCCTCGACGGCCGGCGTCGCCGCCTCCGGGACGCGCTGCGCCGCGCGCGGGACGAGGTGTTCGGTGAGGCGGCGGTCGACCGCGTCGAGCAGGAGCACGAGGGCGATCAGTCCCGGGGGCAGCAGCAGCGGGGCCCAGAGCCAGGCGGTCACGGCTGCCGACCGTGGCGTCGGGCGCCGCAGGGCGACCAGGGTCGAAGCGACCGGCGCCCGGGACCGTCGGGCCGGGCCCGCCGGGACCTCCGGCCCTGCCTCCCGCTGCGCGGGACCTCCGGGTGGGACGGGACGGGACCTTCGCCGCTCACCCGCCGTCGCGGCTCCGCGCACGGTCGCCGGCATGAGCAGACCCCCGACGACGGCGTGACCGGTGCTCTTCGTCGACCGCGCCGACGCGGGGGCCCGGCTCGCGCGCGCTCTCGGGGACGAGCGGGCGCACGACCCCGTCGTGCTCGCGCTGGCCCGGAGCGGGGTCCGGGTGGCCGCGGAGGTCGCGCGGGCCCTGGGGGCAGCGCTGGACGTGGTCGTGGTGCGGGAGGTGGGCCTCCCCCTGCAACCGGACGTCACCGTGGGCGCCGTCGCCGAGGACGGGGTCGCCGTCACGCTGGCGGCCGGGTCGCCGGTGCCGCTCGAGGAGGCGGAGCGGCGCGAGGCCGTCGTCGTGCGGCGCGAGGCCGGCCACTGGCACCCGGACGGGACCGCGGTGCCGTTGGCGGGCCGCGCCGTCGTCGTGGTCGGCGACGGCGCCGTCACCCCGGCGACCGCGCTGGCCGCGGTGGCGGTCGCCCGGGCCCGGGGCGCGGCGCGGGTCGTGGTCGGGATGCCCGTGGCGACCCCCGCGTCGGTGCAGGCGCTGCGGCGGGAGGCCGACGCCGTCGTCGTGCTGGAGACGCTGCCGTGGCTCCGCACCGTCGACGAGGTCCACCTGCGCCTCGACCCCGCCGGCGACCCCACCGACGAGGGGATCGCCGCCCGGATCGGACGGTCGCCGGCGTCGATCGTGAACCCGCTCGACGACGGGTCCGCGGTGGTGACGGTCCACGCCGACGGCCTCGTCGCGGTGCCCGTCGTGGTCCCCCCGAGCCGCGGGCGCTGGTGGTGCTCGCGCGCGGCGCCAACAGCAGCCGCCACACCGCCCGGCACCACGCGGTCGCCCGGATGCTGCACGGTGCCGGCTTCGCCACGACCACGGTCGACCTGCTCACGGCCGGGGAGGACGTCCGGCGCGAGCACGTCGGCGACGTGGCGGTGCTCGCCGCCCGGCTCGTCCGGGTCAGCCGCGCGGTGCGGGACCAACCCTCGACGCGGTCGCTGCCCGTCGCCTGGTGCGCCACCGGCACCGCCGCGGCCGCCGCGCTGTGGGCGGCCGCCGACGGCGCCGAGGTCGACGCGGTCGTCTCCCAGGGCGGGCGCCCGGACCTCGCGGCGTCACGGCTGCCGGAGGTCCGGGTGCCCACGCTGCTGCTGGTGGGCGACCTCGACGAGGTCCTCCTCGACCTCACCGGTCGGCGCAGCAGCTGCTCGGCGGCCTGGTGCCCGCGCTCGGGCACCTGGTCGTGCGGGCCACCGCCGCGGCCGAGATCGCCGCGCTGGTCGACCGCTGGCTCACCGCGCAGCTCCCCGTGCAGCTCCCCGTGCCGCACACCGCGAGCTGAGCTCACGCGGTCACCGGGGCGTGCGGTCCGACGGAGCCCGGCGCCGCCGGCAGCGCCGCCAGCCACGCCACGGCGTCGTCGAACCCGGCGTCCGGGAAGACCCGCATGGGGAAGGGCAGCAGGAAGCCGGCCAGGTGCACGAGCTCGGAGATCCACCGGATGTCGCTGACGAGCGCGTAGCCCTCGAGGCACCGCGCCATCGCCGGGTGGCGCAGCAGGGTGCCGGTCTTCTCGGCGACGACGTCGGCGGTGAAGCCCTCGTACTCCGGACCGAGCGCCAGCAGGAGCCGCAGCCGCCGGCCCGTTGCGCACGCGTCCTCGATGATCGGCTCGACCACCCGCGCGTAATCGCCGGCCGTGATCCGTCCGACCGCCCGCAGGGCCACCACGCCCTCCGGCAGTCCCGTCATCCGCTCCAGCACGGTGCTCCTCCTCCGGTCAGCGGGCGGCGCCGGCCGTCGCCGGCTCCGGTGTGGCGGTGGACGTCATCGGCACGACGAGCACGGGGCAGGGCGCGTGGAGCACGCAGCTCAGCCCGACCGATCCGAGCGCCACGCTGGCCAGACCGCCACGTCCCCGGTGGCCCACCACGAGCAGGTCGGCGCCGCGGGCGCGCTCGACGAGCGCCGCGCCGGCGTGACCGGCCACGGCCTCGACCTCCACCGGCACATCCGCGAGGGCGGGCTCGGAGGCCCGCACCGCGTCGACGACCGCCCGGGTGCGCTGCTCGTGGACGCGGGCGTCGGTCACCGCGTCGTCCAGCGGCATGCCGTAGTACGCCTCGAGCGTCACCGGCGGGCGTTCCCAGGCCGCGACGGCCAGCACCCGCGCGCCGCGGCGTGCCGCCTCGTGCAGGGCCCGGCGCAGCGCCACGGTGGCGTGGTCGGACCCGTCGACCCCGACCACCACCAGCGGCCGCTCGTTCTCCTCCGGCATCGTCGATCCCCTCGTCCTCGCTCCGGGTGCGGCGCGGTGCGCGCCGCCGGCAGCCTCGCCGCCGACGCCCGCACCCGGTCAGGGGCGAAGGACCGGCCGACGGTCCCGGTGCCGCGGGCCGGACGTCCCTCCGGCGTCAGCCCGTCCCGGCCGGGACCGCGGATCCGGCGCGGGCGTCCTCGGCGGCGGCCCAGCCGATCGCGGCGTCCAGGTCCTCGTACGGGAAGTGCCGGACCGTCGGGTGCAGCGCGGCGTCCGCGATGCCGGCGCCGGCGGCCGGGACGGCACCGTCGATGGCGAGCGCCAGGCGCCGGATGCGGCGCTGGTGGCCGGCGACGAACCCGAGGTGGTGCCACAGGGCGGGGAGGTTCGCCCAGCCGGGGATCCCGGGGGCGTGGAGGACGAGGCCGCGCAGCTCGCGGGCGTCCCGCAGCTCGTCGTCGACCACCGCTGCGAGCGCGTCGACGTCGGCGGACCGCAGCGCCCGGTCGACCTCGACGACCACGACCCCGGTCTCGGGGTAGGTCCGGGTGTGGATGCGGGGTCCGTCCTGCACGGCCAGCAGCCACGCGACGGCGTCCTGGCGCTCGTCGACACCGAAGACCCGCAGCGGGTAGGGCACCGCGAAGGCGGCGAGCCGGGTCGCTGCGCGCAGCCATCCGACGTCGGTGACCACCGCGAACGCCGCGAACCGTCCGATCGCCCGCACCCCGAGCCGCAGGTCCTCCCACAGCGCGGGTGGGGTGAGCCCCGCGTAGTCGTCGTCGATCTCGCAGAGGACCCGCATCCGCCGGTCCCGGCGCTCGGCGTCCTCCAGCATCGGCAGCACGACGGCGTCGTACTCGGCGCGGGTGAGCATGCCGCCCGCGAGCACACCGTCGATCTCGGGCGGGACGTCGGTCAACTTCTCGAGCACGGTGCCTCCTGCGCGTCCGCGGCCGCCCGGGGCGGGCGGCCCGGACCCCGATGGCACGCCGGCGGCGCCGGCGGGACCACGGGCCATCGACCCCGCTGTCGGGCCGTTGGTCCCGCCGGCGCGGTGCCGGTCCGTCCCCGCCGCCGCCCCGCACGGCCCTCCACGAGCCGGCGGCGTGGACCGACGGTGGCGCGAGAGCGAGAGGGAGGACCGAGATGGACACCCAGGACGAGCGCTTCGACGAGGTGGCCCCGCCCGCGGCGACGCCGAGCGAGGACGAGCTGCGGCAACGGGCGGTCACCCGCCTCCGCAAGCGCGCCGACTTCCGCACCCACGTGCTCGTCTACGTGCTGGTGAACAGCATGCTCGTCGTGATCTGGGCGATCACGGGCGCGGACCTGTTCTGGCCGATCTTCCCCATCCTCGGGTGGGGCGTCGGCCTCGCGGCGAACGCGTGGGACGTCTACCGGCCCGACCCCGTCACCGAGGACCGGATCCAGCAGGAGATCGGCCGGATGCGGTCCTGAGCGCGTCAGGCGGCGTCGTCGACGACGGGCTCCTGGGGCGTGCAGGTCGCGGCGTGCTCGAAGCCGGCGACGACACCCCCGTCCAGCGAGTGGACGAGGCGGCGTCGCAGCGGCTCGCCCGGGTTGACCGGGAACCAGCAGCGCTCGCACAGGGGCGGGGTCGGCAGGGCCGAGCGGCCCGTCCCGCTCACGCCGGCACCGCCGCGGGGGCCGGGGGCCGTGGCTCGGCGGCGGCCGCCCGTCGCCGGTGGGCGGCCAGGGCGAGGTCGGCGAGCGAGCCCGCCCGGTCCGCCTCGGACACCCACGGTCGTAGCGCGGGCGCGGGGCACCCGCACGGCCAGAGCCGGTCGTGCAGCCAGGCCTGGGAGGCGCGGCCGCACAGTGCGCAGCCGATGCCGTACATCTCGAAGTGCATGCGACGGTCCCGTCGTGAGTGAGGAGCCGCCGGTGGTCTCGGGGGGGATCGGGTGACCACCGGCGGCCTGTCCCCGTCGACCTGGAGAGGCAGCGCGGCGGCGGGGCGCCTCCCGACGCTAGGGAGGCGCGGCGCGGGCGGACAGTCGCCGTCCGCCGCATCTTCGCCGATCTGTTCGACCGCGGGATCGTCGGGCACGCGAACGACCGGCGGGGCGGCGCCGTCGGATCGGCAGTGTGGCCCCGGGCCCGCCGGTTCCGCCAGGGACCTTGGTCCCGATCCGGACAGGACCTTCCGGGCTGGGCGGGCCCGACCACGCGGCCTAGCGTGGACGGCCCCGCGACGCGGAGAGGCCCGACGGAGAGGATCCGATGCAGGAGCTGGCCCGCCGGGTACGCGAACTGATCGTCGCCTCCGACAGCTACCGCCGGACCATGGCGGCCGTGGTCGGCCTGAGCACCACCGAGGCCGCGGTGCTGGGTCACCTCCTGCACGACGGCCCGCAGTCGCCGTCGGTGGTGGCCGCCCGGGCCGGGCTCTCTCCGGCGGCAGCGACGTCGCTGCTCGACCGTCTCGAGCAGGCCGGCCTCGCTGCCCGCCGCGCCCACCCCAGTGACCGCCGCCGCCTGCTGGTCGAGCTCACCCCGCGTGGCCACGCAGCGATCGCCGCCATGTTCTCGATCTTCTCCGAGGACCTGGACCTCGCCCTCGAGCGCGCCGACCCCCGCCTGCTGGAGGACCCGGAGCTGCGGCGGGTCGTCACGGAGCTGATCAGCGGCATGGCCGCGGCCCTGCGGGCCCGGGCGGGCGACGGCGTCGGGGTCCGACGCGACGTCCGCGGGGCGATGGACGCCGGGAGTGCCGAACGACCGTGAGTTCCGGGCCCGCCTCCCCTGCCGGTCGACACCGACGCCCCGGTGTCCTGCCCGCGCGCCCGGCCTCGAGGGCGTCCGACCAGGGAGGGGTGTGGAGATGGACACCGTCGTGAGGACCGGGCGGGGCCGCCTGCGCGGCACGATCACGCCCTCCGGGGTGTGCGCCTTCCTCGGCGTCCCCTACGCGGCGCCGCCGGTGGGGCCGCGCCGCCTCCGGCCGCCCCGGCCCCCGCGGCCGTGGGACGGCGTCCGCGACGCCACCGCCCTCGGGCCCGAACCGCCCCAGCCGCAGTGGGATGCCGACCCGCAGGGGCTCCTGTTCGATCCCGCCGAGCCGGGGGACGACTGCCTCAACCTCAACGTCTGGACTCCCGACCCCGGCGCCCGCCTCCCGGTCCTGGTCTGGATCCCCGGCGGGGCCTTCCGCTTCTCGTCGGGCGGGAGCTACGACGGCAGCCGGTTCGCCCGCGACGGGGTCGTGTGCGTGACGATCAACTACCGGACCGGGGCCGACGGCTTCCTCTACCTGGGCCCGGGCGACGACGCGAACCTCGGGCTGCTCGACCAGGTGGCGGCCCTGACGTGGGTCCGCGACGAGATCGCGGCCTTCGGGGGCGACCCGGACCGCGTCACCGTCGCGGGCGAGTCGGCGGGCGCGATGTCGATCGGCGTCCTGCTCGCCGTGCCGCGCGCCGAAGGCCTGTTCCGGCGCGCGGTGCTGCAGAGCGGCGCGGCGCAGCACGTCGTGCCCGCCGCGGAGGCCGCGCGGATCGGCGCGCGGCTCGCCGACCTGCTCGGGGTGCCCGCCACCCGCCCGGCGATCGCCGAGGTGCCGGCCGAGCGCCTCCTCGAGGCCCAGGCGGTGATCGACGGCGAGGTGCTGAGCGCCCCCGACCCCGCGCGCTGGGGCAGCGAGGTGGTGGCCAGCACGATGCCCTTCCACCCCGTGGTGGACGGCGAGGTCGTCCCGGGCCCGCCCCTCGAGCTCGTCGCCGCCGGCGCCTCGGCCGGCGTCGACCTGCTCCTGGGCACGAACACCGACGACTGGCGGTTCGGGCCCGTGCTGGGCGGGTTCATCGACCAGGTGACCGACGACGCCCTCGCCGGCCCGGTCGCCTCGTGCGGTGCGTGGAGCACCGCGGCGTTCGGGCTCCCGGCGGACGTGGCGCTGCGGCACTACCGCGCGGGCCGGCCGGACATCTCCGCCGGCGACGTGCTCGCCGACCTGCTGACCGACTGGTGGGTCCGGGTGCCGGCCGTGCGCCTGGCCGACGCGCACGCCGCGGGGCCGGGCGCCACGTACGTCTACGAGTTCGCGTGGCCGTCGCCGGAGCTGGGGGGCCGGCTCGGCGCCTGCCACGCGCTCGAGATCCCCTTCGTGTTCGACACGCTCGACCTGGGCCGCGGCCCAGATGATGGGCGGCGCGCTCGGTCCCACGCCGCCCCAGGGCCTCGCCGACGCCGTGCACGGCGCCTGGATCGCCTTCGCCGCCGGCGGCGACCCCGGCTGGACCCGCTACGGGACCACCCGGCGGGCGGTCATGCGGTTCGGGGTCCCCTCGACCGTCGTGGACGACCCCTACGCGTCCGAGCGCGCCCTCTGGGCCGGCGTGCGCTGATCCCGGGGCAGGGGCCAGTGCCGGCCGATCAGGTAGAGCACCGTCCCGCCGACGGCGACGGGCAGGTCCACGACGCCGAGGAGCGTGAGCGCCCCGGCGGTGAGGTAGATCGGCCAGTCGGACGCCGGGAGGGCGTCCTGCACCGCGGCCATCGTGCGCACCCCGTCCTGCACCCACCGCGCCCCGGCCGGCTCGGGCGCCGGCTCGGGAGCGGCCGGCGGGGTCTCCGGGACCGGGTGGGCCGGGCCGCCGTCGTGGCCGCGCCGCCGCGGGCCGGTGGTCGTCGTGCTCATCGTCTCGCCCTCCTGCCGGTGTCCGTCCCGCGCACCCTGACGCGGGCGCTCCCGGCCCCCCAGAGCCGAAGGTCCCGGACGGACGGGGTCAGGCCGGCGCGCCGCGACGCAGCAGCTCGGCGGCCACGTCGTCGGGCACCTGGGCGAAGTCGTCGTACCACCCGCCGACCCCGAAGAAGGTCTCGGGCGTCTCCAGGCACACCAGCTCGTCGACCTCGCGGCCCAGCGTCGCTGCGGTGTCCGGCGCGCACACGGGTGCCGCCAGCACCACCCGCGCCGCCCCCCGGGCCCGCACGACGCGGCAGGCCGCGCGGGCGGTGGCGCCGGTCGCGACGCCGTCGTCGACGAGCAGGACGGTGCGGCCGATCAGCGGCAGGGGGCCGCGACCGGGACGGAAGCGGTGGGCACGCCGCTCGATCTCGGCCTGCGCCTCCCGGGCGGCCGCGGCGATCTCGGGCTCGCGCACCCGCGCCCAGCGCACGATCGACTCGTTGCGCACCAGGACCCCGCCCTCGCCCACCGCGCCCATCGCGAGCTCGGGCTGGAACGGCACCCCGAGCTTGCGCACGAGCACGACGTCGAGGGGCGCCCCGAGCTCGCGGGCCACCTCCGCGGCGACCGGGAACCCGCCGCGCGGCAACGCCAGGACCACGAGGTCCGGCCCGGCCAGGTGTCCGAGCCGGGCCGCGAGCTCGCGTCCGGCCGCGGCACGGTCAGCGAACCGCACGGGCCCTCCCCTCGCCCGGGTCCGGGGCCCCGGCGTTCTCGTCGACGATCGCCCCGACCCGGGTGAAGAGGTCCTGCCCGACCCGGGTGGAGCACCAGCCCGTGTGCTCCGACCCCTCGGCCGTGAGCAACCACGTGGCGTGCAGGAGGTCGGCGTCGGCGTCGTAGCGGCCGCACCAGGTCGTCACCGAGTGCTGGTTGCCGGCCTCGTTGCTCCAGACCACGACCCACCCGACGGCCGCGTGGGCGTCGGCGGGCGGCCGGGCGTCGAACCGGCCGGCGAGGCCGTAGCGGCCCGACGCCCGGCCGACCTGGGACTCGTAGCTGCCGGTGAGCAGGCCGTCCGCCGTCGCGATCAGCGTCATCGTCGCGCCCAGCTCGTTGCGCCAGACGCCGTCCGGTCGGCGGCGCCCGTCCGGCGCGGCGGCGGTCACGGCGCCGTCACCAGCGTCGCGGCGGGCACGGACAGGTGCTCGACGAACCAGGCCGCGGCGAGCTCGGCGGCCCGGGTGGCCGCGCCGTGCGGGGCGGGCTCCCCCTCGAGCTGCCCGGAGCCCATCACCACGCGCAACCGGCCCGCCGGCCCGAGCACCTCGTGCGCGGCGCGGTTGGTCTCGAGCGCGGGGTCGCGGTCGCCGACCACGAGCAGGACCGGGACGGTGACCCGCGGGAGCCAGCGCGTCACGAGGTCCGGGCGGGCGTCGCACCCCACCACCGTCGCGACGTCGTGCCGCCGGGCCGCCGCGGCGAGGGCGGCCGCCGCGGCCGGGCCCTCCGCGAGGAGCCCGACGCGCAGGTCGCGGCAGGCGGGGCGGCGCCGGATCTCGGCGAGGACGGCGCCGAGGCGCGCGGCCAGGGTCGGGACGTCGAACACCCGCTCGCGGACGATCTCCTCCCGCGGGGTCAGCAGGTCGACCAGGAGGGTGGCCAGGCCGGCCGCGCGCAGCGACCGCGCCGTCTCGCGGTGGCGCGCCTCGAACCGGCTGCTCCCGCTCGCCTGCGCCAGCACGACGAGCCCGTGGGCGTCGACCGGCACCGTGAGGTGCCCGCTCACGCGGAGTCGCCCGGCGTCGACCTCGACGGTCGTGGCCGGCTCCTCGTCGAGCGCTCGGGTGGCCCGCACCGGGGCGCCACGCGCCAGCGCGGCGACGACCTCGTCGTCGCCGACGGGCGGGTAGTCGCGGTAGCACTCGCCGATCGTGCGGAAGCCGCGCAGCAGCTCCACCACGAGCACGGCGTCCGCCACCTCCCGCAGGGCGGGGAGGGCCCCGATCGCGCAGGCCGGCATCGCGACCTCGACCCGCGCGGCGCCGCGGGCCCGGGCGATCCGGCAGGCGAGCACCGCGGTGCTGCCGGCGACGGCACCGTCGTCGACGATCAGGGCGGTCCGGCCGTCGAGCGGCTCGGGCGCGCGGACCGCCCGGTAGCGCCGCAGGCTCGCGTCGAGCAGGGCCCGCTCCCGCGCCTCGACCTCGGCGAGCTCGGTCGCGCTCGCGCCGGCCGCGCGGACGACGTCGTCGTCCAGGACGCGGGCGCCCTCCTCCCCGATGGCCCCCATCGCCACGCCGGGCTGGAAGGGCACGCCGAGGCGCCGGGTCACGACGACGTCGAGCGGGGCCCCGAGCGCCTGCGCGACGACGGCCGCCACGGGGACCCCGCTGCGGGGCACGGCCAGGACCACGAGGTCCCGGCCGGCCAGGTGCCGCAGGCGCGACGCGAGCCGGCGCCCGGCGTCGTCACGGTCGTCGAAGGTCATGGCGGTGCTCCTCGGGGACTCCTGGTGGCGCGCGCGGGGTCGGCGGCGAGGCCGACGGTCGGCCGTCGCCGCTGCCCGCTCCAGGTGCGACCGGCACCGGCGTCCGGGCCTTCCGGCCCGCCGGGAGGGTCGCTCGGGCCCTGGTCGCGCCGCGGACGGGCGCGGTCACTGAAGCCCAGGAGGTGCGGGATGAGCTTTCTCGGCGTGGCGGTCGTCCGGCAGTTCGAGCGCGGGGTGGTGTTCCGGTTCGGGAAACTGCACTCGACGCGCGAGCCGGGGTTGCGGTTGATGATCCCGATCGTCGACCGGATGCGGAAGGTGTCGCTGCGGACGGTGACGATGCCGATCCCGTCCCAGCAGGTGATCACCCGGGACAACGTCTCGATCGGGGTGGCCGCGGTCGCCTACTTCCGGCGGGTCGACCCCGTCGCCTGCATCGTGGCGATCGAGAACGTCCAGGCCGCGATCGGCCAGATCGCGCAGACGACGGTGCGCAACGTCGTCGGCCGGTCGGCCCTCGACGACGTCCTGTCCGACACCGAGACACTGAACGAGTCGATCAAGGAGATCCTCGACCGCGTCACCGAGCGCTGGGGCGTGCTGGTCGAGCTGGTGGAGCTCAAGGACATCGAGCTCCCGCAGGCCATGCAGCGGGCGATGGCCCGCGAGGCCGAGGCGGAGCGCGAGAAGCGCGGCAAGGTGATCGCCGCCGAGGGCGAGGCCCTCAGCGCCGGCAAGCTCGCCGAGGCCGCCGACGTGATCGCCTCGCACCCGATCGCCCTGCAGCTGCGCAACCTGCAGGTGCTCGGCGAGATCGCCATCGAGCGCAACTCCACGATCGTCTTCCCGGCGCAGTTCCTCGACAGCGTCCGCGACCTGGGGGCCTTCGTGGGGCGCGAGGCGACGACGGCGGCCGCGCCGGAGGCCGGCGACGGGCGGGGTCGTCAGGAGGCCCGGTCGACGGTCACCGACGGCGTGCCGGACGGCCACCCCGTCCCGGTGGGCTGACGGTCCCGCCCGGGCGGCCCGTCGGCACCCACCGGTGGGTACAGCCAGCGCAGCGCCGGTGGCGGCGAGAAGGGGCGCCAGTGGTCCCGCGGCTGGGCCAGCCGGTCCGCGACCGCCCACAGCACCGCGGGGTGCGTCCCGAGACCGAAGTGGCTGCCGACCACCGCGATCGACTCCGCCCGCTCGCCCGGCGGCTGGACACAGGCCCGCCACGACACGATCCCGTCCCACGACGAGAGGACCGACGTGCACGGGACCGGCAGCGGCGGCTGGTCGACCTCCGGCACCGGCATCTCGTCCGAGGGCACGTGCCGCCCGGACACCGCCCGGTAGAAGCCCATGGCCCGGGTCTGCGCGGGGTGGGTGAGACGGACCGGGCTGCCCAGCGTGATGACACACCGGGTGAAGCCCGGGGCACGGCGCGCGGCGTCGCGCGCGTAGAGGCCGCCGAGGCTCCACCCGACGATGCTCACGCGCCGGCCGTACCGCTCGTGCAGCTCGGCGAGCCGGGCGGGCACGCCGTCCACCACCTCCGCCGTCGGCCCGAGGTTGCGCCCCAGGTGCCAGCCGTGCGCGCGGTAGCCGCGGTGGCGCAGCACCCGGCGCAGCGTCCGCGTCGACGCGTCGCCGGCGCCGAGCCCGGGCAGCACGAGGACGGGGTGGCCGTCCCCCACCGGTGCCGCCCGCAGCAGCGACCGTCCGAGCGCCGTGACGCCCGACGCGCCGAGAGCGCGGCCCAGGTCGGTGGCGTAGAGCGGCCACGACGGGGCCGTCTCGTGCGGGAGGGGCGGCCGGAACGAGGGCTCGAGACCCGGACGCCACGCCGCCGGGCGCGCGTCGTCGCGTGCCGTCATGGACCACCTCCGTGGTGTGGCCCCCCGCGGGCGGATCGTAGGCAGGCCGGGTCACCCGGTCCAGCCGGACGGGGTCGTCGGTCCCTGCCCGTGCCGAGGGGCGCGCGCGACCGTGCCCGCATGGCCGACGCCCTCCCCGTGACCGCCGAGGACGGGCTCTGGTTGCGCATCGACCGGCCGACCAACGTGCTCGCGATCGTCTCGGTGATCTGGACCGCCACGCCGGTCGACCCCGACGCCCTGCGTCGCCTGCTCCTCGAGCGGGTCGTCGACCCCTACCCGGTCTTCCGCCGCCGTCCCGTCCTCGACGAGGGCTCCGGGTCAGCCACGTGGGAGGAGGACCCCGACTTCGACGTCGACCACCACCTGCTGGTCGGGCCCCTGCCGCCCGGCCGGCCCGAGACCGTGCTCCGGCAGGAGGTGGGCCGGCTGCGCAGCACCCCCGTCGACCTGACGCGGCCGCCGTGGTCGGTCCACCTGCTGCAGGGGTACGCGGACGGCAGCGCGATGGTCGTGCGGGCCCACCACGCCCTCGCCGACGGCGTGCGGATGACCCGGCTGCTGCTGGCCCTGCTCGACCCGTGCGACGGCCGGGCGGATGACGCGCGGCCGGTGGCGACGCACGGCGCCGACGACGTCCTGCCCGACCTGCTCGCCACGGTGCGCCACCCGTGGCGGGTGCTCGGCGCCGGGCTGCGGCTCGCGACCTCCGCACTCAACACCGCCGTCGACACGGTCGAGATCCTCGGGTGGGTCAACCCGCGGACGGCGTGGTCCGGGCCGCCCGGCGAGACGAAGACCGCGGCCTGGAGCGAGGCGATCCCGCTCGAGCTGCTCGCCCACCTCGCCCACGAGGACGGGGCGTCGGTGAACGACGTCTGCCTCGCGCTGCTCGGCGGGGCCGTCGCCCGCGCCCACGAGGACGAGCTGTCCGGCCCGACGCCGTCCGACCTCGCCTGGATGGTGCCGGTCAACCTCGACCCGATCGACGCGGGTCCGCCCGAGCGGCTGGGCAACCACTTCGCGCTCGTGCTGGTCGTGCTGCCCCTGCGCGGCCCGTTCCGGGCGCGCCTGGCCGAGGTCCACGCCCGCGTCGAGCGCATCCGTCACAGCTGGGAGCCCCTGCTCACCCACGGCCTGCAGCGGATCCTCGGCCGGGCACCCGGCCCGCTCGGCACGGCGGTCAGCGACGCCCTCGCCGGCAAGGCGATCGGGGTGATCACCAACGTGCCCGGCCCGCGCACCCCGATGGCGCTCGCCGGCGCCGAGGTCACCGGCCTCGTGGGCTGGGCACCGTGCAGCGCGGACCAGCTGCTGACCGCCTGCATCGTCAGCTACGCCGGCACGGTCCGCATCGGCTTCGGCACCGACCAGCGCCGCATGGGGGACGCCCGGCTGCTCGTGCACGCCCTGGACCAGGAGCTCGCCGCCGTCGTGCGGGAGCACCGGGCCGCGCACCCCGGCCACCTCCCCCGCCCCACCCCTCGAAGGAGGACGCCATGAGCCTGAACCTGGCCGTCGTGCTGCGCGAGTCCGCGCGGCGCCACCCCGACCGCGCCGCGGTCATCGCCGACGAGCACCGCCTGACCTGGGCCGAGCTCGACGGGGCCGCCGACCGGTTCGCGGTGGGCCTGCTCCGCCAGGGGCTCGGGCCCGGCGACACGGTGGCGCTGCAGCTGCCCAACGTGCCCCAGTTCGTGATCGCGTGGTTCGGCATCCTCAAGGCCGGGCTCGTCGCCGTGCCGATGAACGTGCTGTTCAAGGACCGGGAGGTCGCCTACGTCCTCGGGGACTCCCGGGCCCGGGCGCTGATCACCTGGCAGGGGTGCGTCGAGGCCGCGGCCAAGGGGGCCGCCGAGGCCGGCGTCGACCTGGTGTTCGTCCTCGGCGACGGGGACGCCGGACCGGGCCGGCCGTTCGAGGAGCTGCTCGGCGAGGCGCCGGACGACCTCGACGGCGTGATCGTCCCGCGCGACCCCGGCGACGTCGCGGCGGTGGTCTACACCGCGGGGACGACCGGACGGCCCAAGGGCGCCGAGCTCACCCACTTCCAGATGTTCATGAACGCCGACACCCCGGGGCGCCTGTTCGGCATCCGGTCCGACGACGTCGTGCTGGTGGCGCTGCCGCTGTTCCACGTGTTCGCGCTGTCCAGCCAGCTCAACCTGTGCACCCGCTTCGGGGCCACCATGACGCTGGTGCCCCGCTTCGAGGCCGGCCGGGCACTCGAGGTGATGGAGCGTGACCGGGTCACCGTGTTCGAGGGCGTCCCGACGATGTACATCGCGCTGCTGGAGCACCCGGACCGCGAGACCCGCGACCTGGGGTCGCTGCGCGTGGGCATCTCCGGGGGCGCCCACATCCCCGCCGAGGTGCTCGACGCCGTCGAGCAGGCGTTCGGGATCGTCGTGCTCGAGGGCTACGGGCTCTCCGAGACCGCCTCGACGACGACGTTCAACATCAGTGCCGAGGAACGGCGCGTGTACAGCGTCGGCAAACCCATCTACGGCGTGGACGTGGAGGTCCGCGATCCCGACGGGCGGCGGATGCCCCACGGGCCCGACCACATCGGGGAGCTGGTGGTGCGCGGGGTGAACGTCATGCGGGGCTACCGCGGCAACCC
Organism: Actinomycetospora chlora; assembly: GCF_039542135.1. Taxonomy (NCBI): domain Bacteria; kingdom Bacillati; phylum Actinomycetota; class Actinomycetes; order Pseudonocardiales; family Pseudonocardiaceae; genus Actinomycetospora; species Actinomycetospora chlora. Next base: position 59,804 of record NZ_BAABHO010000019.1, on the reverse strand, counting down.
CGAGGCCACCGCCGCCGCGCTGGTCGACGGCTGGCTCCACACCGGCGACCGGGCCTACATCGACGCGGACGGCTTCGTCTTCGTCGTCGGCCGCACCTCCGAGCTCATCATCCGCGGCGGCTACAACATCCACCCCGGCGAGGTCGAGGACGTCCTGTACACCCACCCCGACGTCCGCGAGGCCGCGGTGATCGGGATCCCGGACCACCGGCTCGGCCAGGAGGTGCACGCGGTGGTGGCGCTGCACCCGGGGGCGACCGCGACCGAGCAGGAGCTGATCTCCTACGTCCGCGAGCGGGTCGCCGCGTACAAGTACCCCCGCTCGGTCGAGTTCCGGGACGAGCTGCCCGTCGGGGCGAGCGGCAAGATCCTCAAGCGGGCGCTGTGAGCGCCGTCCCGATGACGCCGCTCGACGCGGCGTTCCTGGAGCTCGAGGACGCCGAGCCCGAGGTCTCGATGGCGATCGCCTCGGTCGCCGTGTTCGCCGGCCCGCCGCCCGGGTTCGACGCCGTCGCCGAGCACCTGGCCGGCCGCGTCCCGCTCATCCGCCGCTACCGGCAGAAGGTGCGCCGGGTGCCCCTCGACCTGGGGCCGCCGGTCTGGGTCGACGACCCGGCGTTCGACCTGCGCCGGCACCTCGTGCACGTCGCGCTCCCGGCGCCCGGCGGCGACGCCGAGCTGGGCGACCTGGTGGCGCGGGTCATGGCCACCCGGCTCGACCGCGACCGGCCGCTCTGGCGCTACTGGGTCGTCGACGGCCTGGCCGAGGAGCGCTGGGCGCTCATCTCGCAGGTCCACCACTGCATGGTCGACGGCGTCTCGGGCACCGACCTGTACGGGATCGTCCTCGACCCCGGGCCCGACGGCCCCGGACCGGCGCTGCCCACGCCGGACCACTCCCCCGGGGTCGAGCCGTCGTCGGCCGCGCTCGTCGCACGGGCCGCCCGGGACCTGGTCGCCATGCCGGTCGGGATCGCGCGCGGTGTCGGCACGCTGCTGGCGCGGCCTCGGGAGGGCGGCCGGCGGGTCGCCGCGCTCGTGCGGGGCGGCGGCGCGCTGGTGGCCGGCCTGCGGCCCGGCGGGACGTCGTCGCTCACCGGGCCCCGCCACCGGCCGCGCCGCTACGCCGTGGTGCGCGGCCGTCTGGACGACGTCCGCGCGGTCCGCCGCCGGTACGGGGCCACCGTCAACGACGTCGTGCTCTCGGCCGTCACCGCCGGCTTCCGGGCCCTGCTCCTCGCCCGCGGCGAGGAGCCCGCGCCGGACCTCGTCCGCACGCTGGTGCCGGTGTCGGTGCGGGCGCCCGGCGACGGGCCGGACGGCAACCGCGTCTCGCTGCTGCTGCCGCGCCTGCCGGTCCACGTCGCCGACCCGGGCGAGCGGCTGGCGGCGACCGTGGCCGAGCTGACGGCGTGCAAGGCGTCGCACGAGGCCGAGGCGGGCGCCGTGCTGGCCGAGGCGGCGCGCCTCGAGCCCTACCCCCTCGTCGCGCGGACCGTGCGCTGGGCCTCCCGCACCGATCAGCGCGCCGTCGTCACGGTGGCGACCGACGTCCCGGGCCCGCGCCAGACCCTGTACTACGACGGCCGGGAGCTGCTCGAGCTCCTGCCGTACGTGCCGATCGGCAGCACGGCGCAGATCGGCATCTCGATCATGACCTATCGCGGCGCCCTGGCCCTCGGCCTCACCGCCGACGAGTCCGTCGACGACCTCGACGTGCTGCGCGAGGCGATCGCGGCCGAGCTGCCGGTGCTCGCGGGCACGGGTCCGGTCAGCGCTCCTCGGTCTTGACCTGGTTCGCCAGGACGGCGGCCTGCACCCGCCGCTGCATCCCCAGCTTGGCGAGCAGGGCCGAGACGTAGTTCTTCACGGTCTTCTCGGCGAGGAACATCCGCTGGCCGATCTCGCGATTGGTGAGGCCCTCGCCGATGTAGCCGAGGACCTCACGCTCCTTGGCCGTGAGCTCGGCGAGCGGGTCGGGCGTCTCGCTGCGGGTGCGCAGGCGGTTCATCAGCGCGCTGGCGGCGCGCCCGTCGAGCAGCGACCCGCCGGAACCGACCTCGCGGACGGCGTTGACGATGTCGTTGCCGCGCACGTCCTTGATCACGTAGCCGGCCGCACCGGCCAGCACGGCGTCGAACATCGCCTGCTCGTCGGTGAACGACGTCAGCATCAGGCACACCAGCTCCGGCATCCGCGAGCGCAGCTCGCGGCACAGCTCGATGCCGGTCCCGTCGGGCAGGCGGACGTCCAGCACGGCGACGCGGGGCCGCAGCGCCGGGATGCGCGCCAGGGCCTCGGCCACCGATCCGGCCCCACCGACGACCTCCAGGTCGTCCTCCGCGTCCAGCAGGGCCGCGACACCCTGCCGCACGACCTCGTGGTCATCCACCAGGAACACCGAGATCACGGCACACTCCACTTCCCACGGCTCGACGTGCTCAGGGGGACGGACCGGCAGCCGTGCCGGCCGCCCACGAGGTCCACGCCTCCAGCATCGCGTGCCGACGGTGCCGATCACAGGGTCGAAGGTCCCGGCGATCACGGGACGGACGGTGAGCCCTCGCCCCGGCCGTCGGGGACCACCCGCACGGGGCAGGGCGCGTGGAGCACGCAGCCCCAGCCGACCGAGCCGAGCAGGGCGGCGGAGACCGCGCCGCGGCCGCGGTGGCCCACGACCAGCTCGTCGGCCCCGCGCGCGGCCTCGACGAGCGTCTCGGCCGCCCGGCCCGGCCGGGCCTCCACCGTGATCTCCGGGCGGGCCAGCCCCTCGGCGCCCAGCTCGTAGGCGACGTCACCGACCAGGGCGCGGGCGCGCTCGAGCAGCGAGGACTCGATCTCGGCCCGGCTGGGCAGCGGCACCATGAACGCCGGGCCGAGGCGCCACTCGGGCGGCTCGTAGACCGACAGCACGAGCAGGCGGGCCCCCCGGAGGGCCGCCGAGCGCATGGCCGACGCGAGCGCGGCGCGCGCCGCCGCCGAGTCGTCGACCCCCACCACCACCGTCGGCCGGTCCCCCGTGTCCGTGGCCTGCTCCGTGGCCTGCGTCATCGTCTCCATGTCCGCTCCTCCTGTCGTCGCTCCGCCCGGGGGACGATCCCTGATCGACGCGCCCCCTCCCAGGGCCGAAGGGCACTGCTCGGGCCCGGTCGCGCGGCCGCCTCCCGTCGCCGCCCGGTCCCGGGGACGTTCGGCCCGGCACCGCGGGACCGAGGATCGGTGACCGGGGCCCGGGGGCGTGGACGACTGGCGGGGTGGACGTCTCCGACGCCGGGCGCGCAGGGATGACGGAGCCGGCCGTCCTCGGCACCGGCGGCCCGTCCCCACCCGACACCCGGGCCCCGGTGGTCGCGCTCGTCGGCTCCGCCGGGGGACTCGACGCGGTGGTCGAGGTCCTCGAGCCCCTCCCGCTCGCGTTCGCCGCCTCGGTCGTGGTCCTCCTGCACCAGGCGCCCACCGCGGAGGGCGTCCTCGCGCACGTCCTCGGCCGCCGCTGCCACCGTCCCGTCCGCGCCATCCGCAGCGGCGAGCTGCTCCGGCCCGGCCCGGTCCTGGTCGTCCCGCCCGGACGGCACGCCCTGGCCACCGCCGAAGGGACGATCGTCCTGGTCGCGTCGGGCGGACCGCCGCCGTACCGCCCCTCCGCCGACCTGCTGCTGACGACGCTGGCGGTCACCGCCGGGTCGCGGGTCGTCGCGGTCGTGCTGTCGGGGCGGGGCAACGACGGGGCCACCGGGGCGGTCGCGGTGCACGACCTCGGCGGCACGGTGCTCGCCACCGACCGCGCCTCCTCGGCCTACTTCGCGATGCCCGAGGCGGCGATCGGGCGCGACGACGCGGTCGACCTCGTCCTGCCCGTCACCCGGATCGCCGCCGTCCTGGTGGACCTCGTCGGGCCCGCGCCTGCGCGCGGTCGGGCCCGCTGAACCGCCGAGCGAGGCCGGGAGCAGGAGCGCCGAACGACCCGCACGATCGAGGACCGAGGACCCGGGCGCCGAACGGTCAGGGACGGCAGCCTCGATCGCCGCGGCGACCACGAGGGGGACCCATGCCGACACCGCGTCGACACCGGCTGCGTCGCGGACGTCGGCGGCGGTGACCGGCACCGCGCCCGCGACGGGGCTCGACGACCACGAGGCCGCCCGGCGCCTGCTGAGCGCGGGACCCAACGAGCTGCCGCGCCCGCCGCGGCGCTCGGTGCTGCGCCGGGTGGGCACGCAGCTCGGCGACCCGCTCGTGCTCGTCCTCATCGCCGTCGCGCTCATCACCGTCGCGATCGGGGACCTGCCCGACGCCGCGGTCGTCCTGCTGGTGATCGTCGGCAACACGGCCGTCGGCGTCGTGCAGGAGGTGCGCGCCGACCACGCCGTCGAGGCCCTCGACCGTCTCGGCGCGGCCCGGGCCCGGGTGCGGCGCGACGGCAGCGTGCGCACGGTGCCCGCGCGGGAGGTCGTGCCCGGCGACGTGCTCGTCGTGGCCGCCGGGGACGTGGTCGCGGCCGACGGCTCGGTGCTCGACGCCGAGTCGCTGCAGGTCGACGAGGCGGCGATCACGGGCGAGTCGCTGCCCGTGGAGGCCCACCGCCCGGGCACCGCGGTGCTCTCGGGCAGCGTCGTCACCCGCGGGCGGGGGGAGGTGCTCGTCGGGCGGACCGGCCCGTCCTCGGCGATGGGGCGGATCGCCGCTGGACTGGTCGTCACGCGCTCGCGCCGCACGCCGCTGCAGCGCCAGCTCGCCGTGCTCGGGCGGCGGCTGACCGTCGCCATCGTCGTCGTCTGCGCCGTCGTGTTCGTGCTGGGCCTGCTGCGCGGCGAGCCGCCCGTGCTCATGCTGGTCGCCGCGCTGAGCCTCGCGGTGGCGGCGGTGCCGGAGTCGCTGCCGGTGGTCGTCACCCTCGGGCTCGCCCTCGGCGCCCGGCGGATGGCGGCGCGCCACGCGGTCACGCGCAGCCTGCCCGCCGTCGAGACGCTCGGGGCGGTCACCCTGCTCGCCACCGACAAGACCGGGACCCTCACCGAGGGCCGGCTCCGGGTCGCCGAGACCTGGACCGCGGGCGGCGACCTCGACGAGCTCGCCCGCGCGGCGGTGCTGTGCAACGACGCGCCCGACGAGGCGCTAGGGGCCGTGCCGACGCCCGGCACCGATCCCCTCGAGGCGGCCCTGGTCGACTGGGCGCGAGGCCGGGTGGACGTCGCCGCCGTCCGGCGGGCCCATCCCCGCCTCGGCGCCCTCCCGTTCGACGCCGTCCGGCGGCGGATGACGACGTGGCACGAGGACGAGCACGGGGTCCTCGTCGTGGGCAAGGGCGCGCCCGAGGCCGTCCTGCCGCCGGGCGGCCTGTCCGGTCCCGCCGACCGGGCCCGGGCCTGGGCCGACGACGCCGCCTCGCGCGGGCTGCGGGTCCTCGTGCTCGTCACGGGCCGGCGGTCCGGGACGCCCGCGGGCGCGGTCGAGGACGGTCTGGACGTGGTCGGCGTCGTCGGCCTGCGCGACGCCCCCCGCCCCGCCGCGCGGGACGCCCTCGCGGGCTGCCGGCGCGCGGGGATCCGCACCGTGGTGCTGACCGGCGACCACCCCGGCACCGCCGCCGTGGTGGCCGAGCAGGTCGGGCTCGCGGGCCCGGACGGGCGCGCGCCGCGCGTCGGCGCCCCCGACGCCGACACCGCCGCGCTCCTCGACGCCGACGTCGTCGCGCGCTGCCGCCCCGAGCGCAAGCTCGAGCTGGTCACCGGCTGGCAGGAGCGCGGCGAGGTCGTGGCGATGAGCGGCGACGGGGTCAACGACGGTCCCGCGCTGAGGCGGGCCGACATCGGCGTCGCCATGGGCGGGCGCGGCACGGAGGTGGCCCGCCAGGCGGCCGACCTGGTGCTCGCGGACGACGACCTCGGCACCGTGGTGGCGGCCGTCGAGGAGGGGCGGCGCATCCACACCAACGTCCGCCGCTTCCTCGCCTACGGCCTGGCCGGCGGGCTGGCCGAGGTCCTCGTCATGCTCGCCGGGCCGCTCGTCGGCGTCGCGCTGCCGCTGCTGCCCGGCCAGATCCTCTGGATCAACCTGCTCACCCACGGCCTGCCCGGCGTGGCGTTCGGCACCGAGCCCGCGGAGCCGGACGCCATGGCCGCGCCGCCGCGGCGTCCCGGCGCGTCGGTGCTCGCCGGCGGGCTCTGGCTGGCCGTGCTGGTCGTCGGCGCGGTGGTCGCGGCGATGACCACGGCGGTCCTCCTGCTCGTCGGCGACCCCGACCCGCGCAGTGCCGCGTTCCTGGCGCTCGGGCTCGCGCAGCTCGGCGTCGCCCTCGGGCTGCGGTCGCACCGGCCGCGCGACGCGCGACCCCCGGGGCCGGACTGGCTGCTCGTCGCGGTGGGCGGCGCCGTCGCCGCCCAGGTGGCCGCCGTGACGCTCGGCCCGCTGGAGGAGCTGCTGCGGACCACCACCCCGTCCCCCGCCGGCTGGGCCGCGGCGGGGATCGGCGCCGTCGTCGCGGCCGTGACCGCCCGGCTCGTCGCCCGCCCGCGCGTCACCGCCCCGCTTCACCAGCGATCTACTACAGAGGTGTAGAACTCAGGGTCGACAGCATCGTTCGCCGGGAGGTCCACCGTCGTGCACCAGCTCAGCTGGCTCGAGGCCATCGTGATCGGCGCCCTGCAGGGTGTCGCCGAGCTCTTCCCCGTCTCCAGCCTGGGCCACAGCGTGCTCCTGCCGGCCGTGATCGGCGGCCAGTGGGCCACCGACCTCGACGTGTCCGCACCGGAGTCGCCCTACCTGGCGTTCGTGGTCGGGCTGCACGTGGCGACGGCGCTGGCCCTGATCGTCTTCTTCCGGCGGGACTGGGCGCGGATCGTCCGCGGCCTGGTCACCAGCGTGGTGCGGCGGGAGATCGTGACGCCCGACCAGCGGCTGGGCTGGCTGCTCGTCCTCGGCACGGTCCCGGTGGGCCTCGCCGGCCTGCTGCTCGAGCACGTGTTCCGGGTGTGGCTGTCCCGCCCGGTGCCGACCGCGGCCTTCCTCGTGCTCAACGGCCTCGTGCTGCTCGGGGTCGAGGCGTTGCGGCGGCGCCCGGTCGCGGACCGCGCCCCCCGGCACGCCGGCGTCGCGGCCGGCCGGTCCGGCGGTGCCGTCGACGCCCCGACGGTCGTGCTCGGGCCCGAGGAGACGCTCGACCGCTCCCCCGACGTCGCCTCCGACCGGCGCCTCGCGGGCATGCCGTGGCTGCGGGCGCTCGGCATCGGCGCGGCGCAGATCGCCGCGCTGTGCCCGGGCATCAGCCGCTCCGGCGTGACGATGTCGGCCGGCCTGCTGCGCGGGCTCTCGCACGAGGACGCCGCCCGGTTCTCGTTCCTGCTCTCCACCCCGGTGATCCTCGCCGCCGGCGTGCTCAAGCTCGGCGACCTCGCCGGCCCCCTCGGCGACGGGGTCCGGCCCCAGATCCTCGTCGGCAGCCTGCTGTCCTTCGCCGGGGCCTACCTGTCGGTGCGCTACCTGACCCGCTACTTCGAGCACCGGTCGCTGCGCCCCTTCGGCATCTACTGCATCGTCGTCGGCGTGGGCTGCCTGCTCTGGTTCACCCTCCGCTGACCTGGCCCTCGTCGTCGTCCGCCGGCGCCTGCTGCTGCGCGATCGGCGCGGGGCTGAACCGGCCCGTCCACGCCGCCCGCGAGCCCGACTCCCCGATCCGGTAGACGGCGAACACCGCGCCCGCCGCCACGATGACGGCGATGGCGCCGACGACGATCCCGACCACGAGCCCGCCCGGTTCGGAGGCCGACGCTGCCGGCCCGTCGGGGCGGGAGCGCAGGCGCCGGGCGGCGAGCCCGCGCCCGAGCACCACCAGCGCGAGGACCGCGAGCCCGACCGCCCACGGCAGCAGGTCGTCCCCGAGCTCGGCGTGCTCGTGGACGAGGGGCGAGGCCGGCACCCGGCGCTCGAGCCACTCCCCCGCCTCCGTGGTCAGCGGCACCGCCAGCAGGGTCAGGACGGCGAGGGCGGCGGTCGGCCCGGCGAGGCGCGGCCGGGCCGCCGGCCACGCGGCGACCACGACCAGCAGCAGGGCCGTGAGGGGCACGAGCACCACCACGGCGTGCACGAGCAGGACGTGGGCGGGCAGGCCGTTGATCACGGTCACGTCGGGGACTCCGAGGGTCGAGGACGGGGAGCGGACCACCCGCGACCGCGGCGCCGGTCCTGCGCGGGCACGTAGCCGCACCGCACGAGGGCCTGCTCCGGGACGCGTGCGGGGTCGAGCGGGGGCAACGGTCCGACCGCCCGGCGCAGCAGGTGGTCGGCCAGGTCGGGGTTGCGGGCCAGGACCGGCCCGTGCAGGTAGGTCGCGACGACGCCGGGGCCCTCGGCGGACGGGCTGCGGGCGCCGTCCACGGGGTGGTGCGGCCCGTTCCCCGGTCCGCGGACGATCCGGGCGAAGGGCGTCGCGCCGGGTCCGAGGGTGCTGGCGCCGCCGTGGTTCGCGAACCCGGTCACCACCCCGACGTCCGGCAGCGACGGGCGCCCGAGCACCTCGCCGAGTGCGCGCCGCGGCCCGGGAACGGTGTGCAGGTCGAGCACGTCCAGACCCGCGTACCGGGTCCCGTCCCGCTCGGTGACGGACGTCCCGAGCAGCTGCATCCCGGCGCAGACGGCGAGGGTGACCGCCCGCTCGGCGAGCGTCGTGCGCAGCGACGGGTGGCGGCGCAGCCAGTCCGCGGCGAGACGCTGCCCGGCGTCCTCGCCGCCGCCGACGAGGTAGAGCTCGCACCCGTCCGGGGGCGCGTCGGTGGCCGTCACCGTGCGGACCTCCACGCCGATCCCGCGCCAGCGCAGCCGCTGGGCCAGGACCTCGGCGTTGCCGCGGTCGGAGTAGGTGCCCAGCAGGTCGGGGAGCAGCACGGCGATGCCGACCGCCGTCCCGGAGCTCACTGCTCCCGCTCCCGCGCGAGGCGCCCGTGCAGGGCGAGGAAGGCGCTGTAGTTGGCGACCACGTCGACCGGCCCGGCGGGCAGCGCCCGGAGGGCCGCCAGCGGGTCGGGGGCGTGGTGGTGCGCGACGCCGGCGTAGCTCAGGCGCACGCCGAGGTCGGCCCCGCGCTCCCCGGCGACCGCGAGCTGACGCCCCGCGAGCGAGGTGAGGTCGAGGTCCCACAGCCAGGAGACGTCGGCGCCGTCGGCCTGCCGGGCGTTGACGACCATGAGGACCGCGGCGGCCGGGTCGAGGATCTCCTGGGTCTGCTGCCAGCCGGCCGGGTTCTTGACCAGCAGGAGCCGCAGGGTCCACGGGCCGACGCGCCGCCGCGCGTAGCGCCCGACGACCTCGTCGCCGACCGCGATCGCCGCGGCGGCCGGCGCGACCGGCGTGCCCGTCGCGGCGCTCGCGGCCAGCGCCATGAGCGCGTTGGCCCGGTTGGCCGCGCCGGGCAGGCCCGGCCGCAGTGCCAGCCCCTCGGCCGGGCCGGGCCCGTGGACGACGAGCGCGTCGCCGCCGACCTCCTCGGCCCACCACGTGACCTCCGGCCGGCGCAGACCGCAGCCCGGGCAGGCCCAGCACCCACCGTCGTCGACCAGCAGGGTCGCGCACCGTGGGCAGACGTGGCTGTCCCCGCGCCACCGGGCCCCGGCCCCGACCCACGTCGTGTGCGCCGAGCCGCCGGCGGCCCACGCGATCAGCGGGTCGTCGGCGTTGGCCACCACGGCCGTCCCGGGCCGCGCCGCCAGCGCCGCGCGGATCGCGGCGGCGGTGCGCCCCACCTCGCTGACCCGGTCGAGCTGGTCGCGGGTGAGGTTGAGCAGCACGATCACCGCAGGGTCCGTGGCCGCCGCGACCGCCGGGAGGTGCAGCTCGTCGACCTCGAGGACGGCCCGCGGCGCGGTCGGCGCGTCGATCAGGGCGGCGAGGGCGCCGTCGGCCATGTTGGCGCCGGTGCGGTTGTGGGCCACCGGCCCGGCGGTGGCCGTGGCCGCGGCGAGCATGTGCGTGGTCGTCGTCTTGCCGTTGGTGCCGGCCACGAGCGTGACGTGCCGGCCCGCGGCGAGCTCGCGCAGGGCGCCCGGCCACAGGGCGGACGCCACGCGGCCCGGGAGGACGGCGGCGCCGCCCACCCCCAGCCCGCGCGAGACCCGGGCCGCGCCGCGCCCCGCCCGGGCCGCCACGCGCGCGCCCCACGACGGCCTCGCGGCCCGGGTCCCCGGCGCGGCCGTGGCGTCGGAGCGCCGACCGCGCAGCATCGTCGCCATCACCGCTCCCCGCCGGTCCGGCCCGCCGCGCCGGGCGGTGCCACACTGGACCGCACGGCTACGACAGCCATGTCGTAGACACTACAGACGTGTAGTAGGCGGTGGTGTGGGTGACCTCGTCGCGACGTGCCGCGGGCGAGCTCGAACGCGAGGTGCTCGCGGTGCTCTGGCGCGAGGACCGGGCCCTGACGGTCGCGGAGGTGCAGGACGCCGTCGGGGGGTCGCTGGCCTACACCACGGTCATGACGATCCTGACCCGCCTGCAGGGCAAGGGCGCCGTCGAGCGGGAGCGCCGCGGGCGCGGGTTCGCCTACCGCGCGACGACCGACCGCTCCGGGCTCGCGGCCGAGCGCATGCGCCGGTTGCTGGACGGCGACGCCGACCGTCACGCGGTGCTGGCCCGGTTCGTCACGGCCCTGTCCGAGGAGGACGAGCGCGCCCTGCGGGAGCTGCTGGCCGCGGCGGGCGAGCGCGGGGACGGCGAGGGCTGAGGGGTGCACGTCGCGGTCTACCTGGCGCTGCTGGTGCCGGTGCTCGTCGTGGCGGCACCGCGGGTGCGGCCCGGCGCGGTGTTCGTCGCCGACCACCTCCGGCCCTCCACCGTCGCGCGGCTGCTCACGCTGCTCGGCGTCGGGCTCGCGACGTGCAGCACCCTCGCGCTCGTACTGCTGGTGACCGCCGGGCTCGCCGGCTGGGCGTCGGGGCCCGGGGACTCGTGGTCGATCAGTGACCTGCCCGCGGACGACTCGCTCGCGCCGGCGACGGCGCTCGTCGCCGGCGTCGTGGTGGTCGCCCTCGCGGTCCGTGTCGTCGCCGCGCTGGGGCGTCTGGTCGCGCAGTACCGGGCCGCGGCCGCCGCGGTCCCCGCCGGGGCGACCGCGGGCGAGCCGCTCCTGGTGACCGACGCGCACACCCCGGCGTGCGCGGTGCCGGTGCGGGGCGGGCACGTCCTGGTCTGCGCCCGGACGTGGGCGACGCTCGGTCCCGAGCGGCGGGCCGTCGTCCTGGCCCACGAGCGCGCGCACCTCCGCGGGCGCCACCACCTCCACCGCGGTGCGCTGGCGCTCGCCGTCGCGGCCAACCCGCTGGTCGCCCCGGTGGCCGCGGCCGCGGACTACGCGCTGGAGCGGTGGGCCGAGGAGGACGACCCGGCCGAGGTCCGCGACCGGCGCGCCACGGCCCGCACCGTCGGCGCGGTGGCCCTGGCCGCGGCGGGCAGGGCTGCGCGGCCCCCGGCACCGCCGGCCCTCGGCGTGATCGCCGGCCCGGTCCCCCGGCGGGTCGCCGCCCTCCTCGCGCCCGGGCCGCCGGCGCTCGGGACCGTGCGCGGCGCGGTCATCGGCGGGCTGCTCGTGGGGCTGGCCCTCGGGGCGGCGGCGCTCGTCGGGCACGCAGCCGTGGATCTCGACCACCTCCTGGCCCCCCTCCGCTAGAGGTCTCACGCCGGCCGGGTCAGGGGCGGCCGGCGCTCCCGCGGTCGGTGACCACGGGCAGGGACGCGAGGACGCGGCCGATGCCGTCCGCCCACGCGTCGATGCGGGCCCAGTCGCGGTAGTCCCCGGGCCCGCGGGTGACGACCCGCATCACCAGACGCCCCACGAGCCCCAGGTGCTCGTCGCGAACCACCCCGCTGACCGCCAGGTGGTCGCGGAACGACACCCGGTCGGCGAACTCGGCGACGAGGGACGGCGGTTGCAGCACCCGCGCGAGGCCGTCCCACGGTGTGCGCAGGGCCGCGGGCATCCCGACGCTGAACAGCCACAGCGGCCGGGCGGCCAGGGCCGGCGCCTGCTCCGCGACGAAGGCACGCGCCTCGGGCAGCCAGCGCTGGTCGTGGACCGCACTGCCGATCACGAAGGCGTCGAAGGAGCCGAGATCGGTGGCGTGGGCGAGCTCCTGCACCGCGGTGGCGAGACCCCAGCGCTCGAGGCGCTCGCCCAGGTGCTCGGCGATCTCGCGGGTCGAGCCGTGCGCGGAGGCGTAACCGACGAGCACCCTCACGGCGCGGCCCCCACGGCGTGGCGGGCGAGCGCCCGGCGCACCCGCTCGAGGCGGGCGCCGGCCTCGTCGGCAATCGGGCCCAGGCCGGCGAGGCCCGTGACCTGCACCATCGTCTGCGGGTCCAGCAGCTCGACGACGCTCGCAGGACCGTCGGCCCGCACCGTGACGGTGCAGGGCAGCAGGAGACCCACCGAGCGGTCCACCTCGAGCGCCCGGTGCGCGAGCTGGGGGTTGCAGGCGCCGAGGATGACGTAGTCCTCGAACTCGACGCCCAGCTTCGCGGACATCGTCGCCCGCACGTCGATCTCGGTGAGCACCCCGAAGCCCTCGGCGGCGAGCGCCTCGCGCACCCGCGCGACCGCCTCCGCGTAGGGCAGGTCGAGCCGGACCTCCATCGTCGCTCCCCTCGTCGGCCCCGCCGACCGTGATCCGATCTCTGTCGCCGGGCCAGGGACCTCGGTCCCTGGTGTCGGGGTCGAGTGGCGCGCCCGCGACCACCGGACCCTGGTGCGACGGGCCCTTCGGCCCTGGGTCGCCGCGGGGCCGCACCGTTGGGATCGCGCCGAGCGGCCCGAGGAGGACCCATGCGCACCCGCACCACCGCCGGTGTCGTCACCGCCGCCGCCCTCGCCGCGGCCCTCGCGGTCGCGGGCTGCTCCGGCCCGCCGAGCGGCGGCACCGCGCCGCCCCCGACGGGCGTCGTGACCGCCCCGGACCACGACGCCGCCGACGTCGCGTTCGTGCGCGGCATGATCCCCCACCACGTGCAGGCGGTCGCGATGTCCCGGCAGGCGCAGGTGCGGGCCGCGTCCCCGCAGGTCCGGGACCTGGCCGCGCGGATCGACCACGCGCAGACCGCGGAGATCGGGCTGTTGGAGGGCATGCTCGACGCGTGGGGGCTCCCGCGACCGTGGGTGCCCGGTCCGGTGCGCGACCGCGGACCCGGACCCGGACCTGGACCTGGACCTGGACCGGGGATGCCGGGCGCGCGGGGCGGCCCCGCCCCGGCGTCCGGCCTCGGCGGCTACGACGGCATGTTCCTGCGGATGATGATCGAGCACCACGAGGGCGCGGTCGCGATGGCCCGGGACGAGCTCGTCCGGGGTACGAACGCGGACGCGAAGCGCCTCGCCGCCGCGATCGAGGTCACGCAGCAGCAGGAGATCCGCGAGATGCAGGGGCTGCTCGGCACGGCCTGAGCCGGAGGCGCCCGTCCCCTGGCTAGGTGGTCTCGGGCGCGGCGGCGGTCCGCGTCGGGGTACGGAGGGCCACGCGGGTCCGCAGCGCGGCGGTCACGGCGTCGAGGACGGCGGCGATGTCGTTGTCGTGGGCCGCGGCGGCACCCTCGGCGATGCGGTCCACCCCGCCGGTGAGCAGGTCGAGGACGGGGCCGATACGGTCCTCCACCCCGGGGGCGAGGGTCACCACCAGGCTGCGGCGGTCGTCGGGGTGGGGCGTGCGCAGGGCCAGCCCCGCCCGCTCGAGCTGGTCGATCGTGGTGGTCAGCGTGGTCGGCGTCAGGCCCAGCCCGCGCGCGAGGGCGCCGGGCGTGCGCGGGCCACGGAGGACCAGCTCCTCGACGGCCATCACCCCGCTGACGCTGATCTCGAGGCTCCGCGCCGCCGCGGCGCGGTACCCCGTGGTCGCGGCGACGACGTCCCGCAGCCGCCGGGCGAGGGTCAGCGTGCGTCGGGCGAGTCGCTGCTCCTCGGTGACGTCGGTGCAGGTGAGCATCACGCGACCGTGGTCGACCCGCACCGCACGGAGCTCGACCTGGCCGCGGTCGGGGCCCCCGGCCTGCACGACGATCCGGCGGTCCGGGTGCAGCGGACCCGTCCGCGCCGGCTCGTCGGTGATCAGACCGAGCAGCTCCGGGCACAGCCGCCCGAGTGGCCGGTACAGCTCGGAGAGATCTTCTTCCGCGGTCAGCGCGGGTGTCAGCATTCGTGCCGCGGCCGGGTTGATCCGCACGACCCGGCCGACGTCGTCGATCTCGACGAGACCGACCGGGCACCGGTAGAAGAACAGGAGGAGGTCCTCCAGCTCGTCGTCGCGCGATCCTGTTCCCGGGGGCGTCGCGGTCATCGCGACCGGATGGCCAGGTACTGACGCTCGGAGCCGGCGGCCGCCAGCAGCCGCAGCCGCACCGGTGTCGGGCGCACGCGGAAGGTGAAGACGTAGTCCAGTTCCTCGTCGAGCGCGTCCTCCTCGTGGTACCGCTCGGCCACGAGGTAGTTGTTCACGCAGGGCGCGACCTCGATGAAGAGATCTCGGCCCACCACCTTGTCGCGCCGGATGCCCGCACGCTCGGACTCGAACCTGTTGTACCCGACGACGACACCCTGGCGATCCGTGACGATGAGCCCGAACCGGAGCTCGTCGAAATGCTCCGCGGCGGCGACCTCGAGCATGTCCAGCAACGATTTCTCCGAGAATTCCGGCGGCTCACCGAGCGGCCAGGGTCGGGTGGTGGTACCGACGTGCGTCATCGTCGTCACGGTAGCCGGGCCGGCCCGGGCCGACGGTCGACCGCCCGGAGCAATCGAGGAGGCGGACGTCGCCACCCCAGCTCAGAGGGCGATCGAGGCGTCGCTCGGACAGGGTCGATGGTCCCGACGACCGGTGGCCCGGGCCCCTTGTGTGATCGGCGCGGACGATCTTCGCCGAACGAGGTGGTGCGGGAGTCGCACGATTCGACGGTCGTATCGTCGGCGATTCGGTCATTCGCGGAACAGTGCGGTACAGCGTTGCGACGACTGGCTCGACATGCGACGTCGTGGCGTTTCGCCAGGGAAATGGTCGAGGTTATCCTGGCGCCGGTCCATCGCTTCTCCGACGGGACGGCTTCCATGTCCTCGACCATGCACGACCCCGAAGAGCGGTACGTCGAGGACGACTACCTCCGTGCCTCCGCCCCCTGCGAGGCCGCCGCCGCCCTCCGCGGGCTCGCCGCGGTCCTGTCACGGGTTCCCGGGGTGTTCGCCGACGACGCCCGGGTGGACGCCCTACGGCTGCAGGCCCTGGCCGACGACATCGCCGGTCGCTGGCACCACCCCGCGGGTCTCGACCGCGCACGCGACGGTGACCTCGGCGCGACCGACGACCGCCACTGGGCGGCCCTCATGCACGTCTACTTCCGCGCGGCGCTCGAGTCCGGTCCGGACCGCCGCGCGCCCGCCGCGTCCTGACGCGGACCCGGAGCCGACCGTCAGAGACGTACCGACGCGAGGCGCGCTCCCTCGACGAGCGCCTCGAGCTTGGCCCACTGCACCGACGGGTGGACGCGGCGCACGAGCGGGCCCTGGGCGAAGCCGCAGTCGCTGCTCGCGATCACGCGCTCCGGCCCGACGAGCTCGGCCAGCCGCACGATCCGGTCGGCGACCAGCTCCGGGTGCTCCACGACGTTGGTCGCGTGGCTGATCAGCCCGGGCATGAGCACCTTGCCCGCCGGCAGCTCGACGTCGGCCCACACGCGCCACTCGTGCTCGTGGCGCGGGTTGGCCTGCTCGAGGGAGTAGGTGCCGACCGGCACCCGCAGCACCAGGTCGACGATGTCGCGCAGGGCGACGTCGCCGACGTGCGGTGCATTCCAGCTCCCCCAGCACACGTGGTAGCGCGCCCGCTCGGGCGGGATGCCGTCGAGCGCGCGGATCAGCGCCTCGGTGCGCACCTCGGCCCACGCCCGGTAGGCGGCGAGGTCGCCGCCCATCGTGTCGTAGGTGATCGCGAAGTGGGCGTCGTCGACCTGGACCTCGAGCCCGGCGTCCACGACGGCCCGGTACTCCTCGTTGAGCGCGTCCGCGACCGCGACCAGCAGCTCCTCGTCCGAGGAGTAGAAGTCGAGGACCGGGCGCGGCACGGCGCTCGCGGGCGCGACCACCGGCAGGAAGGCCCCGTGCGCGCCCGCCTTCTCGGCCGCGCGGGTCAGGTTGGTGATGTCGCGCCCGATCGCCGCGTGCCCCGTGTAGTGCACGGGCGAGGTCGCCGTCCACTCCCCTCCCCCGCCGACGAAGCCCTGCGACGCCTCGTACTCGGCGTAGAACTCCCCGAAGAGGCGCTTGTCGGTGCCCGGCGGCACGTTGGACCGCGCCGTCACCGCCCCCGCCGGCTCCGTGACGGTGAATCCCCCGAGCCGCTCGCGGATGTAGCGCGACCAGCTGTCGGACTTGCCGTACTCGCCGTCGCTGACGACGTCGATGCCGATGTCCACCTGCCGCGCGACGACGTCGTCGACCGACCGCGCCAGCACCTCGGCGTGGCGGTCCGCGTCCACGCTCTGCCCGTGCTCCCGGGCCCGCAGGATCTCGACGAGCTCGGGCGGCCGGACGAGGCTCCCGACGTGGGTGGTGCGGATGCGGGTCACCGGCGACCTCCTGCCTCTCGACCCAGGAGCCTCGCGAGCGCGCGGAGCGGTGGTCAACGGGCGTTCCCGGTCGCGGAACTCCCTACGTCCCGTCCGCGTCGACGACGTCCGCGACAACGAGGGCGATGTTGTCGGCGCCGCCACGCCCCAGGGCCAGCTCGACCAAGCTGTTCGAGGCGGACCACACGTCGCCGCCGCCGTCGAGGACGTCGTGGAGCTGGTCGTGCGCCAGATGACGGTGGACACCGTCGGTGCAGAGGAGATAGCGGTCGTCCGGCCGCACCGTGACATGGTGGACCGCCCACCGACGGTCGCCCGCGCCGACGAGATCGGGACCGTCGTCGGTGAGCTGGGTCAGCTCCCCGTCACGGAGGCGGTACGCCCGCGACGACCCCGCGTGACCGAGGTAGGCGTCCGTTCCCCGGACGACGAGTGCCGTCACCGAGCTCTGGAGATCGAGAGCGGCCTCCTTCGCCATGAGATCGCGGAGTGCACCGTCGCCGGCGGCGATGGCCGCCGACAGCGCCTCGTTCCCTCCGGACCCGCTCGGCTCGTCGTCCAGCGGCACCAGCGCGGCCACCACCAGCTTCGAGGCGGCGTCACCATAGGGGCGATCGGCGCCTCCGTCCGCGACGGCGAGCAGGCGGGGACCCGCGTAGATCGAGTCGTGGTTGGCCGGCTTCTCGAGGCCGCGATCGGCCTGGGCCGCGTAGCGCAGGGCCGGGCCGCCCCGCGCGGCGCCGTGCGGAGCCTCAGCACGACGGGCGCCCCGACTCGGCGGAGCGACCAAGGCTCCGAGCGCCGCCTGGAGCTCGGGCGCCTCCGTCGTCGTGGGAACCCGGCCGACCAGGTCCGCCACCAGGGCGGTGATCCGCGGCGTCCTCGTGGCGCCGCCAGCCAGGTAGACGTCGGCGAGCTGGCCCGACGTCGCGTCCGCCGAAGCGATCGATCGCTCCACCTGGTCGATGACCCGCCGCAGGACCGGCTCGACGGCGCGCTCGACGTCCTGCCGGGTCACCCGGATCTCCTTGCTCGCCCCGGGCACGAACACGTCCACGGAGAGCCTCGTGGAGAGCATCTCCCGTGCCCCGGTGACGTCGCTGCGGAACCGTTGCCGTGCGCGCTCCGCAGCCAGCCCGGTGTCCTCCCACAGCCTCGTCCAGCCCTGGACGTCAGCGGCCCGGGCCCGCTCGGCGATCAACCCCATCAGCGCGGCGTCCAAGGCGTCGCCGCCGAGCGAGTCGTCGCGCAGAGGAGTCCCGACGAGCTCGACGGCATCGCCGCTCCACCGCAGGACGGCGGTGTCGAGGGTGGTCACGCCGAGGTCGAGCACGGCGACCAGGCCGGCGTCCGGGACGCGGTCGAACGCGTGCCGGACGTGCTGGGCGATCGCGATCGGATCCGCGAGCAGCTCCACGCGGCCCAGCCGCGCCCGCTCGGCGGCCTGGCGCAACCGGCGCTGCTCGACCCCACCGGGCGGCCAGGTCGCGGGGTGGGTCAGCACCACGCGTTCCGGCGGACGCCCGGGAGCGCGGACGGACCGCCGCGCGACGCCCGACAGCAGCGCCCCCACCAGGTCCACGGTTGCGACGCGCACGCCGCCCAGGAGGACGTGCTCGGCGGCCGCGAGGGCCCGGAAGGGGTCGGGCTCGGCGCGGTCCGGGGCGAGCCGAGCCTCGTTGGCCGCGTCGCGCCCGACCAGCAGGGTGCCGTCCGCGCCGAGGCACACCACGGACGGCATGCGGCGCGCTCCGTCGAGATCGACGAGCTCCGGGCGGGGCGTGTCCGGGTCGGTCACGACGGCGGCGCGGGTCGACGCGCTCCCGACGCCGATGGCCAGGGCCCAGCCGAGACCCGGCGAGCCGTCGCTGCCACCGTGGAGAGCGGAGGAGCCGGCTCCGTGCCGCGGCCGCGACACGACGTCCTGCCTGGCCAGGAGCGCCTGCAACCTCGTCGCGGCACGAGGGCCCGCCTCGGCGTGCCCGGACCGGGCCGCCCGGCTCCACCACGTGCGGGCGCCGGCCTGGTCGCCCTGGCGCTCGAGCTGCTCGGCGAGGTCGACCATCGCCATCGGGGCGTGGTGGGCGTGCCCGGACGCGGCCGCTCGCTCGTACCAGGCCCTGGAGTCGGTGGTCGCCCCCTGCTCGGCGAGCAACGCAGCGAGGTGGACCATCGCCTGCAGACCGCTCTCGGGATCCCCGGAGTCTGCTGCGGTCTCGAACCAGGCCTGGGCCAGGAGCGTTTCTCCCTGTGCGGCGAGCCGGCGCCCGAGATCGACCATCTCCGAGGGCGCGGTGACCTCGCCGTCGTGCGCGATCGCCTCCTCGCCTGGAGCGCCCACCGGCGTGTCCGACGCCGGCGGACGGGTTTCCCGCGGCCTTCCCCGGTCGTCGCGGGCTTGCGCGCCCGCGTCGACCAGCACCGCCCGCGCGGCCCGGGCCAGCGCGCCGGAGCTCTGGTACCGGTCGTCGGGGTCCTTCGCCATCGCCCGGCCGATGACGTCGTCGAACCCTCGAGGGAGTCCCGGGACCGTGGCGCTCGGTCGAGGAGGCGCGGTGTTCAGGTGGTCGTTCAGCAGCTTGTACATGTTCCGTCCGGAGAACGGGGGCTCTCCGGTCAGTGCCTCGTACAGCACGCAACCCAGCGCGTAGACGTCGGCGCGGGCGTCGATCGTCGTGCTCCCGCTGGCCTGCTCGGGCGCCATGTACAGAACGGTGCCGTTCGCCAGTCCCGGCTGGGTGAGCCGGGGAGCGTCCTTCTCGATGGCGATGCCGAAGTCGATGAGGTAGGCGAACTCCTCGTCGTCGTCGGGATCCCCGCCGACACCGTGAGGGTCGGGCACGTCCTCGAGCAGGATGTTCGACGGCTTGACGTCGCGGTGGGTCAAGGATCGCCGGTGCGCGGCATCGAGCGCTTTCGCCACGTGCGTGACGATCCGCACCGCCCGCGCCGGCTCCAGGGCCCCCTCGACGTCGAGGACGTGCCGGAGATCCACGCCCTCGACGAGCGCCATCTCCACGAAGAGGGTCCCGTCGATGTCGCCGTAGTCGTGGATCGACACCACGTTGCGGTTCCGGAGACCCGCCACGAGTTCGGCCTCGCGGCGGAAGCGGGCGCGGTCCTCGTCGTCGGTCGCCAGCGCGGTGCGCATGCGCTTGACCGCGACGACGCGGTCGTTCTTGCGGGTGTCGCGCGCGCGGTAGACCTCGCCCATGGCACCGGCCCCGATCAGCCCGTCGAGTCGGTACGGGCCGAACATCTCCCCCACGCCGCGATACCTCCACCGCCGCCCGCCCCACCCGCGCTGATCGAACAGCTGTGACCCTAGCCATTCCGCCGGGATCGTCCGCAACGTCCGTCTACAGCACGCCGCGGTCGTGCAGGGCGCCGATCTCGGACTCCCCGAGGCCGAGGACGTCGGCGAGCACGGCGTCGGTGTCGGCGCCCAGGACCGGAGCGGCGCCGGGCTCGCCGTGGTCGCCGTCCCAGCGGATCGGGGTGCGCGCGGTGATCCCGCGCGCGCCGCCCGGCAGGCGCAGGTCGGCCAACACCGGGTAGTGGCCCGCGCGGTACTCGGCGACGACGTCGGCCATGCCCTGGTACCGGCCCCACAGCACCCGCGCGGCCTTGAGCTCGGCCTCCACGGTGGCCGAGTCCCGCGCGGCGAACCACGGCGCGAGCACCGCAGCGAGGGTGTCGCGCAACCGGTAGCGCTCGGTCTCGTCGGTGAGGTCGGCGCCGAGGGCCTGCTCGAGGGCGGCGAACACCGCCTCGGTCCCGGTCACGGTCGTGAGCGCGGTCCACTGGGCCGGGGTCAGCGCCACGACCATCACGCGCTCGCCGTCGGAGCAGCCGAAGTCGACGCCGAAGCTGCCGTAGACGTGGTTGCCGTGCCGCGGACGTTCCCCGCCGCGGTCGGCGGCCTCGGACAGCCAGCCGAGGTTGGCCACCCCGGCCAGCGCCACGTCCGCGAGCGCGATCTCGGCGTAGACCCCGCGCCCGGTGCGGGCGCGCTGGTGGAGCCCGGCGAGCACCGCGGTGGACACGCTGAGGCCGGTGGCGAGGTCCCACGCCGGGAGCACGTGGTTCACCGGCCGGCCGGTCTCCGTGCTGCCGGTGATCCCGGGGATGCCGACCTCGGCGTTGACCGTGTAGTCCACGGCCGGGCGCCCGTCGGGGTAGCCCTGGACCCGGACGTGGACCAGGTCGTCCCGCCGCTCCCGGAGCACGTCGTTCGCCATCCAGCGCCGTCCGACGACGTTGTCGACCAGCACACCGCGGTCGTCGCCGGGTGCGGTGGCCAGCGCCAGGACGAGCTCGCGGCCCTCCTCGGAGCGCATGTCGACCGTGATCGACCGCTTGCCCTTGTTCAGGGAGGCCCAGTAGTGCGACTCCCCGCCCCAGGCCGCGCCGGCGACCGGCCAGCGGTTGTGGTCGGGCCCGCCGCCGAGGGGATCGATGCGGATCACCGAGGCGCCGAGCTGGGCGAGCGTCAGTCCCCCGGTAGGTCCCGCGACGAAACTGGCGCACTCCACGACCTGCAGGCCGTCCAGCGGACGCATGCTCACTCCGGACGCTCGACGAACCCTGGCCCTGGTGTCCTACCAGTCGAGGAAGGTCCGGCGGGCGCGGGAGAGCGGCGGGCCTCACGGCTCCCGGCGGACGAGACGGAAGAATCCCCGCACCTGCTCGACCAGCGACGCCGGCTGCTCCAGCGCGGCGAAGTGGCCGCCGCGGGGCATCTCGGCGAACCAGCGCAGGTCGGTGAACCGTCGCTCGGCCTCCCGCCGCGACGGCCGCGTGATGTCCCGCGGATAGACCGAGAGCCCGCACGGCGCGGTGACGGGGTCCCGGAAGTGCGCGAAGCTCTCCCAGTAGAGGCGCGCCGAGGACGTGGCCGACGCGGTGAACCAGTAGACCGAGATCTCGTCGAGGATCTGCTGGCGGGACACGGCGTCCTCGGGGTGGCCGTCGTTGTCGGTCCACGCCCAGAACTTCTCGGCGATCCAGGCGGCCTGCCCCGCCGGCGAGTCGGTGAGCGCGTAGCCCAGCGTCTGCGGCCGGGTCGCCTGCTGGCCGGAGTAGCCCCGGCCGGTGCGGGCGAACTCCTCCGCGGCGGCGAGGTTGGCCCGCTCGGCGGGCGTCGGGTCGTCGAAGCCGCCCAGCGCCACGGCCCCCAGGTTGAGGTGCACTCCGGCGACCCGCTCCGGCGCCACCTCGCCCAGCGCGCCGGACACCGCCGATCCCCAGTCACCGCCCTGCGCGCCGTAGCGCGTGTAGCCCAGCGAGACCATCAGCGTGTCCCAGGCCCGGGCGGTGCGGGTGATGCCCCAGCCGGGGGCCGACGGCTTGTCGCTCCAGCCGTAACCGGGCAGGGACGGCGCCACGACGTGGAACGCGTCCGCCGGGTCGCCGCCGTGCGCCCGCGGGTCGGTCAGCGGGCCGAGGACGCCGAGGAACTCGAGCACGGAGCCCGGCCACCCGTGCGTGAGCACCAGCGGGAACGCGTCCGGCTCCGGCGAGCGGACGTGCAGGAAGTGGACGCCGAGCCCGTCGACGGTCGCGCGGAACTGCGGGAAGGCGTTCACCCGCGCCGCGAACCCGAAGTCGTAGTCCTCGGCCCAACTGCGGCAGAGCTCCTGCACGTAGTCCAGCGGCACCCCCTGGGACCAGTCGTCGACCGTCGCGGGCTCGGGCCACCGCGTGCGCCGCAGGCGCTCGCGCAGGTCCGCGATCTCGGCGTCGCCGACGCCGACCTCGAACGGCTCCGGGGTCACGGCGTGCTCCTTCCTCCTGCGGGACGAGGGCCTCGCCCGGGCTCGAGGCCGTCCTGCGCCGAGGCCCTGCCGACTGCCGCGGCCCCGACCGAGCAGGGCTGGACGGAGCCCGGCGACGTCCCGTCCGCAACGGTGAGCACGATCTTGCCCTGGAGGTGCCCTCGGCGGCGCGCCCGTGGGCGCCGCGCCCTCGAGCGCGGAGGTGGTGACGCCCGCGCCGGCGACCTCCTCCGGGTGGTGGAGAGGCCGGACGTCGACCGCCGAGGCTGCTCACCCCCGCCAGGTGATGCCGGGTGCCGGCGTCGCAGCCAACCTCCGGGTCGTACCGGTCGTCGAGGGACGGTGGGCGATGTTGGCGCAGGCCGTCCCCGCCGCGCTGGCCGCGGCGATCTACCCCCAGGCGCTGCTGTTCGTGTCGTTCATCCTCGGCCGGCCACAACCCCGCACACGCGCCCTGGTCTTCCTGTCCGGCGCCGTGGTCATCACGCTGGGCGTCGGGTTCGCCGTTGTCCTGCTGCTGCAGCACACCGACCTGGAGAGCTCCCGGCACCCGACCGTCTCCCCGTGGATCGACGTCGCGATCGGCGTGGCGCTCCTCGTCGTCGCCGCGTGGGTCGCCCTGCGCCCGCCCCGCCACGAGGAGGAGCGCGTACGGCGCCGCGAGCTCGGCGTCCTCGCCGTGTTCGGGATCGGGCTCGTCATGTACACGCCGTCGCCGTTCTACCTGGCATCGCTGCACGCCATTGCCAAGGGTCACGCGGGCCCGGTCGCCACCACCGCCAGCGTCGTCCTCGTCGCCGTCCTCTTCATGCTGTTCGCCGAGCTCCCGATCGCCGCCCACGCCCTCTGGCCCGAGGCCACGCTCCGGACGGTGCGGGGCGCGAACGCGTGGCTGTCCCGGCACGGCCGCACCCTGATCTGCGTGGCGGCGATCGCGCTGGGCGGCTACCTCATCATCACCGCGATCCCGCGGTTGGCGTAGCTCTACGTCGGCGGGATCAGGTCCCTCTCCCGCCGGCGGATCTCGACGCCGCCCCAGATGGCGGCGCCGGTGACGTGCAGGGACGGCGCCCCGAACGGTGGCGGGGTCGTCGGCGGACCGGACAGGTCGGCGAAGCCGCCCATCGCGCCCCGGCCGTCGCAGCGCACCTCGACGTCCGGGCCGACGACGATCACCACCCCGACCATGATCGCGTAGACGCGGACGGTCGTGCCCCGCGGATCGAGACGCGCGTGGCGGAGGTCCAGCTCCGCGCCCCCCATGAACGCGAGCACCGTGTGCTCCGGTCCCGGCGCCCACGCGCCGCGCCGGACCGTGGCGCGCAGGAGGCTGACCGACGACGTCGGTGACTCCGACCCGGTCGCCGGCGGCGGCCCGTCCTCGACGGGTGGCGGGGAGACCGCGACGAGGTCGTCGGTGTACGCCCGCAGCTCTTCACGGTGCACCGCCGCCGCGATGCCGGCCAGGCGCGCGTCGCCCTGCGCGGGGGCCAGCCGGCCGTCGTCCACCGCCGCCCGGACGAGCCCGGCGGCGCGTTCCCGCTCGTCGGCGGAGGCGCGGGCACCGGGATCGCCTCGACCGGAGCCGCTCATCGTGCCGATGGTAGGCAGCGCCGGCGGTCGGCGGGAGGCTCACCGCACCCCGGGCTCGACCGTGCCGGGCCCGCCGCCCAGGAGCGCGCGACACCGCCCGACGAGGTCGTCGACGAGCGCGGCCCGCCACGGGCTCCAGGCGCGGGGGCCGGTCCCGCGCGCGTCGGCCTCGGCCAGCGCCGCGACGAGCTCGACCAGCTCCGGGTCGGCGCCGAGGGTGCGCACGACGCTCCGGGCCGTCGCCGGGTCCTCGGGATCGTGGCGCAACGCTGTGAGCGGCAGCAGGCGGTGGTGGCGCACCATCCGCGCGAGCGTCTCGGCGTCGGCGTCCGGCAGGCCGACGCGCAGGCCGATCCGTCGCGCGAGCACCGCGCTGCGGGCGGTGTGGTCCCCGCCGCCGCCCCGGCCGAGGTCGTGCACGAGCGCGCCGATCAGCAGGAGGTCCGGGCGCGGCACCCGAGCGGTCAGCTCCGCGGCGTGGCGGGTCACCTCGAGCAGGTGGCGGTCCACGGTCCACGCGTGCCGGTGGTCGCCGGGGGGCAGGTCGCGCACGGCGCTCCACTCGGGGAACAACCGCCCCCACAGCCCGCCGCGGTCGAGCGTGTCGATCACCTCGACCATCGTCCCGCCCGCGCCGAGCAGGGCGAGCAGCTCCGCGCGCGCCGACTCCGGCCACGGCGCCCGCAGCTCGGGCGCGGCCTCGGCGAGACGCCGCACGGACGCGACCGCGAGGGGCCGCCCGGTCGTGGCGGCGGCCGCGGCCAGCCGCAGGACGAGGCCCGGGTCGCGCCCGATCCGCGCGCCGCGGGCGAGCGCGACCGCACCGCCGTCCTCCACGATCCCGGCGGCCCGCGGGCGACGGGCCGCCCACCGGCGGGCCGTGGGCACGGCCGGCCGCAGCGCGACGTCGAGCGCGTGGGCGACCGTGCGCGACGCCGCCGAGAGTGATCGGGCGAGCGCGACGCGGTCGGCGAAGCGGAGCTCCGGGACGTCGGCCAGCGCCTGTGCGTCGTCGGCGTCCAGCACGTCGCGGGGGCGCCCGCTGCGCCGGTGCAGCTCGGTCCGCAGGTCCAGCAGCAGGGCCCGCGCCGGCTCGACGTCCACCGCCGGGCGGTCCACCCACCTCGCCGTCACCAGCGCGTCGAGCAGCCGGAGGTCGCGCAGCCCGCCGCGGCCCTCGCGCAGGTCGGGAGCGATCTGGACGGCCGCCTCCCCGGCGCGCGCCCACCGCGCGCAGGTGGCGCCGACGACGTGGTCGAACCGGTCGCCGATGCCCGCCCGCCACGCCTGGTGGGCGGTCGCGGCGAGGCGCTCGGCCGTGGCCGGGTCGCCGGCGATCAGCCGCGCGTCCAGAAGGCCCAGCGCGGCGTCGAGGTCACGGAGCGAGGAGGCCACGGCCTCGCCCACCGTCGCGACCGCGGTGTCCGCCCCGGCGGCGGTGTCCCGCAGCGGCGCCCACAGCGATGCCGCGACCCGGCCGGCCTCCCCGGCGTCGGGGCCGGATCGCGTCCCGTCGCGCACCAGCAGCAGCCGTGGTCGCGACCACGGGACCAGCTCGCGCCGTCCGAGCGCGCCGGTCGCGACCAGGGCCGCCCCGTCAGCGATCCCGATCGCGGCCGCCCGGCGCACCAGCCAGAAGTCGTACAGCTCGACCAGCACCTCCCGCAGGGACGCGGGGTCCAGGCGACGCGCGCCCGGCGGCGGCGACAGCAACGCGCGACGGGCACCGTCCAGGTCGGCCGCCGTGCCGGCGACCGCGGCGGGTCCACCCCGGCGCGACCATCCCGGTCCCCCGGGGTCCGACCTCGCTGCCACCATCCCGGTCCTCCGGTCCTCCGGGTCGACCACGGCGCCGGGGCCGCCGCCCTCCCGCGGGAGGGCGGCGGCCCGGTCGACCGGTGCCGCTACGGGGCGTCCACGGTCTGCGTCGCGCCGGAGGTGACCGGCGGCGGCGTCGCACCGTTCGTGGTGCGGTTGTTCATGCCGAGGAAGTCGTAGCCCGCCTCCGCGTGCTCTCCCTCGTCGATGCCCACCGCCTCGCTGTCCTCGTCCACCCGCAGGCCCATGGTCGCCTTGACGATCAGCGCGATGACCGCCGTCAGGATGCCGGAGTAGGCGATCACCGCGAGGGCGGCGACGGCCTGGACGCCGAGCTGGCCCCAGCCGCCGCCGTAGAAGACACCGCCCGCACCCGCCGGGGAGCCCTCCCAGGCGAAGAAGCCGATGAGCAGCGTGCCCACCAGGCCGCCCACGAGGTGGACGCCGACCACGTCGAACGCGTCGTCGAAGCCGAGCCGGTACTTCAGGCCGACGCCGAAGGCGCACGCCAGGCCCGCGATGAACCCGATGGCCATGGCCCCCAGCGGCGTCACCGCGGCGCAGGCGGGGGTGATCGCGACCAGACCCGCGACGATGCCGGACGCGGCGCCCAGCGAGGTGGGCTTGCCGTCCCGGACCTGCTCGATGATCAGCCAGCCGCAGATGGCGGTGCAGGTGGCCACGACGGTGTTGAGGAACGCGTACGACGCGGCGAAGTTCGCGACCGCCGCCGACCCGGCGTTGAACCCGAACCACCCGAACCACAGCAGGCCGGCGCCGAGCATGACCATCGTCAGGTTGTGCGGGCGCGCCGAGTCGTTCGGCCAGCCCTTCCGCTTGCCCAGGATGAGGGCGAGGACCAGCGCGGCCATGCCCGCGTTGATGTGCACGGCGGTGCCGCCCGCGAAGTCGACCGCGCCGATGCCGTTGGCGATCCACCCGGCGTCGAGGTCGAACACCCAGTGGGCGATCGGGAAGTAGACGACCAGCGCCCAGAGCAGGGAGAAGACCATCCACGAGTTGAACTTCATGCGGTTGGCCACGGCCCCGGCGATCAGGCCCACGGTGAGGATGGCGAACATCGCCTGGAACGCGGCGAACGCGATGTCGGGCAGCCCGTCGGTCTGCACGGTCTCCGAGAGGAGGCTGGACAGCATGAAGTACTGGGCGGGGTTGCCGAGCAGGCCGCCGCCCACGTCGTCGCCGAAGGCCAGCGAGTAGCCGACGATGACCCACAGGACGCCGACCGTGGCGAACGTGGAGAACACCATCATCATCATGTTGAGCACGCTCTTCGCGTGCGCCTGGCCGCCGTAGAACAGGGCCAGCCCCGGCGTCATGAGGAGGACCAGCGCGGAGCTGGTCAACATCCAGGCGATCGTTCCGCTGTCGAGTTCCACGTCGGGCGCGTTCCTTCCTCATGCGGTCAATTCGGTCGCAGACCCTGTGGTGACCACATTTCGGACAGTCGCGCCCCCGGTTACGGGCCGGTGACATCACAGCCCGCCGCCGGGTACGGGTGGCCGTCCCGGCGCGCCCGGGTGCCGCTGGGGCGGCAGAGGAGGAACGAGAACGACACCGAGGATCACCGCCGTGCCCGATCCTGCGGTGCTCGAGGAGCAGCTCCTTGCGGCCCTGGAACACCAGGTAGGCCACCCCGCAGGTGGTCGAGGTCGGTGATGACGAGCCCTACCTCGGCCGCTGAGCAGCGGCGATCGTCGTCCCTCCTCCGGCGCTCGACGTGCCCGCCTCAGCGGGCCGCCGCGGCGGCGAGGTCCGCCAGCGGCACCGTGGGGTCGGCGAGGCGGGCCCGGTCGACGGGCGCGCCCGACCGGACGAGGTCGCCGATCGGACCGGTCACGTCCCAGACGTTGACGTTCATCCCGGCGCGGACCCGGCCGTCGGCGAGCCAGAACGCCACGAACTCGCGGTCGGGGAGGTCGCCGCGGACCAGCACCTCGTCGTACTCGCCGGGGGCGGCGAAGCCCGTGTACTCCATCCCCAGGTCGTACTGATCGGTGAAGAAGTACGGCAGGCGGTCGTCGGCGGCACCCGTCCCGAGAAGCGCGCGCGCCGCCGCGGGCCCACCGTTGAGGGCGTTGGCCCAGTGCTCGACCCGCAACCGCCGGCCGAGGACGGGGTGCCAGGCCCGGGCGACGTCGCCCGCCGCGCGGATGTGGGGGTCCGACGTGCGCAGCACCTCGTCGACGACGACACCGTCGTCGACCTCCAGACCGGCCGCCTCGGCGAGCGCCGTGTTCGGTGTGATCCCGATGCCGACGACGACGGTGTCGGCGTCGATCTCGGTGCCGTCACCCAGCCGGACGCCCTCCACGCGCCCCCCGCGCCCCCGGATCTCCGCGAGGTCGACCTCGCACCGCAGGTCGACGTCGTGCTCGCGGTGGAGATCGGCGAACACCTGGGCCATCTCGGGACCGAGGACCCGCAGCAACGGCAGTGGGGCGGACTCGAGCACGGTCACCGGGACATCGGCGATCCGCGCCGCGGCCGCGACCTCGAGGCCGATCCACCCGCCCCCGACGACGACCGTCCGCGACGAGGAGCGCAGCGCGGCGGCGATCCGGTCGCTGTCGCCGAGGGTGCGCAGGTGGTGCACGCCGTCGAGGTCGGCGCCGGGAACGCCCAGGCGCCGGGGCGAG
Organism: Actinomycetospora chlora; assembly: GCF_039542135.1. Taxonomy (NCBI): domain Bacteria; kingdom Bacillati; phylum Actinomycetota; class Actinomycetes; order Pseudonocardiales; family Pseudonocardiaceae; genus Actinomycetospora; species Actinomycetospora chlora. The sequence continues at coordinate 31,372 of NZ_BAABHO010000019.1, read as the reverse complement.
GAGCCGGTCGTCAGCAGCAGCGTGCGGTAGCCGACCCGGCCGCCGTCGGTCAGCACGACCTCACGGGCGTCGCGGTCGAGTGCCGCGACGGGCACGCCCAGCCGCAGCTCGACGTCGTGCTCGGCGTACCACTCCCCCGGGTGCACGAAGGTGCTCGCGCGCTCGGCCCGACCCTGCAGGTACTCCTTCGACAGGGGCGGGCGTTCGTAGGGCCGTTCGTCCTCGTCGCCGATCAGCACCACCCGCCCGCGGAACCCCTCCCCGCGGAGGGTCTCCGCGGCCTTCGCCCCGGCCAGTCCGGCCCCGACGATCACGATCGTCCCGTCGTCGTCCGCCATGTCCTCGTCTCCTTCCGCGGTGACCGTGGGTCAGGGGGCGGGCGCGGTCACGTCACGCGGCACCGACGCCGAGCAGGGCCAGCAACACGAGCACGACCGTCACGACGGCCAGGAGCCCGTGCCCGACCACCACCGCGACCGGCAGGTACCGCTCGGCGGGCGCCTCGCCCTCGTGCGCCGCCGCTCCCGGCGAGGTGCCGCCGGCACCCGTCGCCACCGTCCGGGGAGCGCGCCGGACCTGCCGCCACCGCGCGAGCATCGCGAGCCCGAGTGCGGCCACCGGCACGAGCAGGGCGAGCGCGATCCAGCCGAGCGCCTCGACGTCGGCGAGGACGTACACCACCCAGAGGACGAGGCCCACGGCGGCGAGGGCGAGGTGGGAGAAGACGGCGCCCGCCGGCAGCCGCGAGGTCCCACCGTGCTGCTGGCGCAGTCCGCCGCGGGCGACCCAGCGCCCGAGCATCACGAACCCACCGATCGCGGTGAGTGCCCAGGCCACCAGGGCGACCGTTGCCGTGACCATCACGCCGTCTCCTCTCCGACCTCGTCCCGGACGTCCCGGTAACCCGTCACCTGCGTGCGCTCGTCGGCCACGCGGACGCCGAACCGAAAGACCAGTCGGCCACCCAGCGAGCCCGACACGGCGAGCAGGGCCACCGCGACGACGGACAGGGCCAGTTGGCCGGCACCGACCGTGCTCGCGCCCTCGGTCCCGCGGCGCCAGAGGAAGCCCGTGACGTAGGCGGCCACCACCACCAGGTTCAGGACCATGTGGGCAACGGCCGTGCGACGGGCGGGCGTGTGCGGGGGGATCGCCAGCAGGTCGAGCGCGCCCACCAGCGCGGCGGCGAGCCCGCCGAGCACGCCCAGGGCGATCAGCCAGCGCGATCCCGCCACCAGGAAGCCCGCGGCCGGCACCACGAACGACCCGACGTCGAACACCAGGCTCGCGACCCACGCCCCGATCGGCACGGTCACGAGCAGCGGGTGCCAGGGGTGCCCGTAGGGCCCGGCGAGCGCGGCGTTGACGGGCTGCTTCGCCTCCGCCGGCGGGGCGATCGGCCGCCGGCCCGGGCGGCCCGCCCGACTCTCGCTGCTCACCACGCCGACCACCCCGCGGCCCACCATGATTGAGCAAACGAGTATGGGCTCATTCAGCTGAGCCGGTCAAGGTTGCTGCTCATCGGGGTCCGGAGTCGATTACGACCACCATCATGGTCCATGGTCGTGCGACGGCATGGCCCGTAGGCTCGGCGAGGTGGAACCCGAAGCGGTGCCGGCGTCCGTGGAGCTCCCGTCGTCGCAGGCGGTGGCCGCGGTGGCCGCACTGGGCGACGAGTCCCGCCGGCGGCTGTACGAGATCGTCCGCGCCGCGGGGCGCCCGGTGACCCGCGACGAGGCCGCGGCCGCCGTGGGCATCTCCCGCAAGCTCGCCGGGTTCCACCTCGACAAGCTCGTCGAGGTCGAGCTCCTGCACGCGGAGGTGGCGGCTCCCGGCGGGGTCCGCCGCGTGGGCCGTCGCCCGAAGGTCTACCGCCCCAGCGAGGCGCAGGTCGGCGTCAGCATCCCCAGCCGGTCCCCCGACCTCCTCGCGGGCATCCTCGTCGAGGCCCTCGACCCACCCGGGAACGGCGGGGCGAGCACCGTCGCCGCGGTCGCCCATCGTCGGGGTCGCGAGCTGGGCACCGCCGAGCGGGAGCGGACGCGCCCCGGGCGGCTCGGCACCGAGCGGGCGCTGACGGCCGCCGGCGCCACACTGACCGCCCTCGGCTTCGAGCCGCGCCGCGAGCACCCCACCGGGCTGACCCTGCGCAACTGTCCGTTCCGTCCCCACGCCGGGGCCGCGCCCGAGCTCGTGTGCGCGCTCAACCACGCCCTGATCACCGGGCTGCTCGAGGGTCTGCGGGCCGACACCGTCACGGCGACGCTCACACCCCAGCCGCGGGAGTGCTGCGTGACGCTCTCGGGCTGAGGACGACCGGCCGCGGGTCAGGGCTCGACGGTGTCGGAGCACGGACGCCGGCGGTGATCGTGCGGGGCGTCACCGTCCCGCGCCGGGCGACTCGCCGTCGCCGTCGAGCGACTCGTAGGCGCGCGCGAAACCCTCCGCCCCCAGCAGGAATGCGTCGCACTCGTCCGGGGTCATGGCCTCGGTGACGCGCTCCAGGGCCCTCGCCCGCGCGTCGGCCAGGTCGGCGAGCACCTTGCGCCCGGCCGGGGTGAGCTCGAGCCAGGTGGCACGGCGGTTGTCGGGCGCGACCTCGCGGGTGATGAGCCCGGCGGCGGTGAGCCGGTCGCTGATCCGGCTGGCCGTCGAGGGCGGGACGCCGAGCGCGTCGCCGAGGACGGTGACCTTCGCGCCGCCGAGGTGATCGAGGGACTGCAGGGCCCGCAGGTGGGACGGGGAGACGTTCTCCTCCATGAGGCTGAGCACGCCGACGCTGAGCTCCAGCAGCCCGCGCAGGGCGAGCTCCAGACGATCGGCGAACACCGCGCCGGCACGGTCCTCGATCCTCCCGGACCGCTCCGGCACGGACGTCCCGGCTGGCTCTGTCATCGTCCTTCGTCCCATCGTGGTCCCGACAGCGGTGGAGATCGGCCCCGCACGTCGCCGCGCACCCTGCACGATCATCATCCGGCACGACAAGCGCTCGCGCGCCGGGCGGTTCCGGTGGCCCACCACCCGCCGGCGGCGATCGCGACGGCGACCAGCCCCCGACGTCGGTCACCCACGCCAGCAGCTTGTCGTGCGCTATGCACGACGTACGATAGTAGCGATTGGGAGTGACCCGGCCGCGGCGCGAGGGGGACCCGACCATGACCCTGGACCCCGATGCGCGCACACGCCCCTGGGACGCGCCCGCGCTCGACGACGTCGACCTGCCCGCCGACCTGACCGCGCGCCGACGCGCCGCCGTCACCGAGGCCCGCACCCGGGCCGAGCCGGTCACCCGCGACGGGCGCGGGGCGATGGGGTTGTGCCGGTACGGCGCCGGGTGCGTCGCCCTCGCCCTGCGCGGGCGCTTCGAGCAGTGCTCCCGCGAGCTCCTCCGGGCCCTCGCCGACGAGCTGCCGAGGGCGGCGTGCCGTGAGCTGGTCGTCGACCTCTCCGGACTCGACGGGTGCGACCCGGTACTCGTCCGCGCGCTCGCCCGGCTGCGCATCCGCTGCCTCACCCGCGAGGCGCGTGTCGAGCTGTACGACGTGCCGACCGCCCTCGCGATCGAGCTCGGCCAGCGTCGCCGAGGTCGCGTCGGCCGCGTGGGGCCGCGCACGCCACGGCGGGCTACCGGAGCACGGGTGGTGGCACGTCCTCCGTCACCCGACCGACCGCGCGCGCCGGCCAGACCTCGGCGACCTCGGGCGGCAGGACGGCGGTCGGGCAGCTCGCCATGCGGACCACCGCCTGCGTGGTCGTCCCCAGGAGAGACGCCGTGAGCGCCCCGAGTCCACGTGAGCACAGGACGATGAGCCGAGCCCGGCCACGAGCTTCCCGCAGGATCGCCTCGGCAGCGTTGCCCCACAGCACGGTCTCGTGCAGCGCGAGGTCGGGATGGCGATCGGTGGTCCCGGCGGCGGCGTCCGCCAGCCGCTGTCGGATCGCCCGCTCGTCGGCCCCGGCTCCACGGCGGGCCCCGACGGCGACCGGCTGGAGGGGTGCCCCCCAACGGTCGGCCACGTCGGCGGCGAAGGCCACAGCGCCGACCGCCTCGCGGGTGCCGTCGACGTGCACGAGCACGTTGCCCGCGTGCGCCGCCGCGGGGTCCCAGATCTGCGGGACCAGCACGACAGGGCACCGGGCGTGGCCGATCGCGTGCCCGACGACGCGACCGACCGTGAGGTCGAGGTCAGCTGCGGCGGTACGGGAGCCCAGGACCAGGAGCTCGGCGTGTTCCGCGACGTGGACGAGGGCGGGCCCGCAGACGCCGCTGACCACGGAGAGGCGCACGGGGACGTCGGGCGCGGAGGCGGCGGCGACGTGACGGCCCTGCTCGAGCAGGGCCCGTGCGCGTCCCTGCGGCGCCTCGAGGACGTGGTCGTGGTGCGACGGCGGCAGTACCTGGACGAGGTCGAGGCCCACACCGCGGCGGGCGGCCTCACGGGCCGCCCATCTGACCGCTCGCAGCGTCGCCGGGTTGCCGCCGACGCCGGCGACGACGCCGGTGGCGGGCTCTGCGCGATCGACCATGGTCCACCGCCTCCTCGTCCGGGACACGACGACGCGGAGGCCGCGGGACCTGCACTCGCCCCTGCGCTCGAACATGGTAGCACGTTGTTGCGTTTGCATATCATCCGTTGCGCACGACATCCGTACCGGATGCTTCTGTGCCACGGTGGACGGCCAGGGTTCCCGGAGGGAGGCCCAGCCATGGTTCTGGAGCGGTCGGCGGTCACGGGACTGCCGGGCCTGGGCGTCGGCAAGCACAGGGGTCCCGAGCAGGGCGCGTGCCTGATGGAGTACGTGTCCGTGCTGGCCGGCCAGCGCTTCACCGATCGGCCGGCGTGCACGCCCGGCGCGGTCGCCGTCGTGGCCCGTCGGGTCAACGACGCGGTCAGCGACCGCGCCCGGCCCCGACTCGCGCTGTGGGCCCCGGAGCTCATCGGCGCGGGTCGTCGGGACAGCGGACTCGACGACGTCGTCGTGTCGTGCTGCACGGCGACGGGGCTGGCCGTCACCCCCCACGAGCGCCACCTGTCGGCGTTGCAGCGCCGCGCTCGCCGCAGACTGCGCCACCCGTGGTCGAGGTGGCTGCGAGTGCCGGCGCACGCGGCGGTCCACGAGGCGTTCATCGCCACGATGGCGGCGCTCGGTCCCCTACCGGCCGACGAGCGCGACGAGCGACTGATCGCGCTGCTCGCCGAGGTCGTGCGCGCCACCCGGGACGCGACGACCGGTCACGGGAACGACGTCCGGACCGACGGCCCGCCGAGGGCGACCTCGGCCGCGGCGCCGGGCGCGGTCGAGGACGCTCGCGGAACGGAGCGATGATGACCAGCTCGGGTCGCGATGTCGGTGTGCCGCGCATCCTCGGCGGGCTGGGCGGCGAGTGTCTGGCCGAGTTCCTCGGCACGTTCGTCCTGATCGCCTTCGGGTGCGGATCGGTGGCGGTGGCGGTGGTGGGGCTGCCGGGCTCGGGTCGTCAGGTCGGCGCCTTCGGCCCCGGCAACTGGCTGATCGTCGCGTTCGGCTGGGGCTTCGCCGTGGCCTTCGGCGTCTACATCGCCGGCGGCGTGTCGGGAGCGCACCTGAACCCGGCGGTCACCCTGGCGTTCGCGCTACGGCGAGGATTCTCCTGGGCCAAGGTCCCCGCCTTCTGGGCGGCTCAGCTCGTCGGAGCCTTCGTCGCCGCCGCGCTGGTCTACGCGGTCTACCGGCCCGCCATCAACGCCTACGACGTGGCGAACAACGTGCCCACGCGCGCCACGTCCCTCGACACGTTCGCCGTCTTCGCCACCTTCCCCGCGAAGTACTTCGGCGGCGGACTCGCCGGCCCCCTCCTCGACCAGATCGTCGGGACCGCCCTGCTGGTCGCGCTCATCGCCGCACTGATCGACCGGCGCAACCAGGGCCCGGGGAGCAACCTGGGACCGCTGCTGATCGGCTTCCTCGTCGTGGCGATCGGCCTGACGTACGGCACCAACGCCGGCTACGCCATCAACCCGGCCCGCGACCTGGGACCTCGACTCTGGACCTGGGTCGAGGGCTGGGGCCCGTTGGCGTTCCCCGGCACCGGGACGTACTTCGACAACTACTGGTGGGTGCCCATCGTCGGCCCCCTGATCGGGGGCGCCATCGGCATCGTGGTCTACGACGGGCTCATCGGCACGAGCCTGGCCGCTCGAGCCCGGGCGGAGCAACGGGACGTCCCCGAACCCGAGGTCGGTCGGACCGGCGACTGATCCGCATCGACCCGTCGGACACGAGCGGCGCCGACGCGGCCTCCTTGTCGGCCCGGCCCGGGCCCACCTACGTTGCTGTGCTGGCGGTGGGATCCGTCGGCCGCCGAGGACGTCGACGAGTCGGTGATCACCGCGTATGAGCTCGCACCTGGTCGTCGAGTTCGTCGTCTCGGTCGCGTACGGCGTCCTGTCCGCGTTGATCCCGATCTTCAACAGCGAGGTCTACATCGTGGCCTCGCAGGTCGGCGGGTTCGCCGCGGAGACCACGACCGCCGTCGGCTGTGCGCTCGGCCAGAGCATCGGCAAGGCCGGCCTGGTCGTGGCGCTCCGCCGGGGGGTCGACCTCGAGGTGTTCCGACGCCGACGCGATCGCCCCCGGAAGCCGGCCGGCACGTTCCGGACCACCGTGCGTGGCTGGTCGAACCGCATGCTGGGGCTCCTCGGCGAGTCCCGGTGGGGCGTGGTGGTCGTCTTCCTCTCCGCGGCCGTCTACATCCCCCCGCTCTACCCGGTGACGCTCGCGGTGACGAAGACGCGCATGTCGGCCGTCGTCTTCGGGGCCGCCGTGCTCCTCGGCCGCGTGTTGCTGTTCCTCGCCATCGCGTTCGGGGTCTCCGCCCTGGTCCACTGACGCGCCCTCGCGGGGCAGCGACACCGGCGTCCCCGGGCGCCTGATTGTCAGGTCATTCGGAGTCCCGCCGATGTCCTGCCGGTAAGCTTCCGGCGTGGCGAGGCGAGCTGTGGATCGACGGAGCCCCGTTCCGCTGTGGTCACAGGTCCAGGACGACCTGCGGCGCCGGGTGACCGAGGGCGAGTTCGACGCGGCCTTCCCCGGCGAGAACGCCCTCGTCGAGGCCTACGAGGTCAGCCGCAACACCGTCCGCGAAGCACTGCGGGGGCTGCGCGCCGAGGGGCTCGTGACGGCCGAACGCGGGCGGGCGCCGCGCGTACGCCGCGCGGAGATCGAGCAGCCCGTGGGCACGCTGTACAGCCTGTTCGCCTCGGTCGAGGCGGCCGGCCTGACCCAACGCTCGGACGTTCGCGCGCTCGACGTGCGCGCCGACGGCGTGGTGGCCGCCCACCTCGACCTCGAGGAGTCGACCCCGCTCGTCCACCTCGAACGCCTGCGTCGCGCCGACGACACCCCCCTCGCCGTCGACCGTGTCTGGCTTCCTGCCTCGGTGGCGTCGCCCCTGCTCGGGGTCGACTTCACCCACACCTCGCTCTACGCGGAGCTGACCGAACTGACCGGTACCCGCGTCGAGTCCGGCCACGAGCGCATCCGGGCCCAGATCCCCACCCGCGGCGAACGCGCGCTCCTCGAGTGCCCCGAGGACGTCGCGGTGTTCGTCATCGAACGCACGGGCGTCGCGGCCGGCCGGCTCGTCGAGTGGCGGCAGACCGTCGTGCGCGGCGACCGCTTCGCCTTCGAGGCGGACTTCTCCTCCCGCGGGCTGCAGCTCGCGGTGGCCCGGTCGGCCGCGACGCCTCCGAGGGCGGCCACCGCGTCCTGACCCGGGCAGGTCGGGACCTTGGTCCCGACGATCCGAGCCTTCCGGCGGGAAGAGGCAGACCGCGCCGGCGTTCTCCTGAGTTCATCACCGCGCGCAGGTTCTCCACCATCACCGGCGCCTGCTTGCGGATCGCGGCGCCGGTCTTGGAGTTCGGCGACGAGCCGGCGTCCCCGAGGGCGAAGACGTTGCCGTAGCGGGTGTGGCGCATCGTGTGCTTGTCGATCTCGACGTAGCCGTTGGGGTTCCCCGCGTCGGCCAGCGGACCCTTCTTGATCCAGTCCGGAGCGCTCTGCGGCGGCGCCAGGTGCATCACGTCGTAGGGCAGGGTCGTGGTCTCGCGGGTGTTCACGTCGGTGACCGTCGCCCGGCGGTGTGCGGCGTCGACGGCGGTGACCTCGCTGGTCAGGTGCACGGTGATGCCGTAGTCGTCCACCACCCGCTCGAGCGCGTCGGAGAAGACCTTGACCCCGAACATCCCCGGCGTGGGCAGCACGAGGTGCACGTCGATGTCGCCCAGCACGCCCTGCTTGCGCCAGTGGTCGGCGGCGAGGTAGGCGATCTTCTGGGGGGCACCGGCGCACTTGATGGGGCCGGAGGGCATGCCGAACACGGCGGTGCCGGAGCGGGTCTCGCGGATGAACCGCCACGTGGCCGGCGCGAGCTCGTACCGATAGTTGCTGGAGACCCCGTCGCGGCCGAGGGTCTCCCCCAGCCCTGAGATCTTCCCCCAGTCGAGCTGGATCCCCGGGCAGACGACCAGGTGGTCGTACCGCCCGGTCGCGCCCCCGGCCAGCGTCACCTCGCCCGCGTCCGCGTCGACCTCCGCGGCGGCGTCGGTGATCCACGTGACCCCCCGGGGCCATCACCGCCGCCATCGGCCGCGCGCTCTCCTCGACCGGGGCGGCGCCGCCACCGACCAGGGTCCACAGCGGCTGGTAGTAGTGCGTCATCGCCGGCTCGATCACCGCGACGTCGGTCTCTCCTGCCCGTCGCAGCCGGGCGGCCACGGTGATGCCGGCGGAGCCCCCGCCGATGATGACGGTCTTGTGCTGGAGCACCATGGCAGTGGCCTTCCTCACATATGTTGGTACAAGCCACGGTAGCCACGCCCCGGGCCGCGCCATGGGGACCATGAGACCGAAGCCGGCGTGGGTCAGGTCCAGGACGAGCGCCAGCCCCGCCAGAGGTGCCTGCATCGCCGCGCCGATCATCGCCGCCGCCCCGATCAGCGCGAACGCCCCGACGGCGGTGCCCGGCCAGACCAGGGCCCACAGCCCGCCGAGCCCTGCGCCGACGACGGCGCCGGTGCTCATGGTCGGCGTGAACAACCCGCCCGATATCCCGCTGCCGAGGCAGAGCGTGGTCAGCAGCGGCTTGAGCAGCGCGAGGACCAGGAAGAAGGCGATGCCGCCCCGACCGTCGAGGGCCAGGTGGGCGAGGATCTTGCCGTTGCCGAACAGTTCGGGGAACACCACGCCGACCGCGCCCACGACGAGCATGGCCCCGAGCGGCGCCGGGAGCGCCCACCAACCGCTCGGCCGGTGGTGCGAGACCCACGCCACCAGCCGCACGAACCCCGCGGCGAGCAGGCCGATCAGCACGCCGGCCCCGAGGGACCACACCAGCGCCGACGCCGTGAACGGGTAGGCAGGCACCTGATAGGTGGCGGTCGCCGGCAGGGAGATCCAGGCCGTCGTGGTGGCGACGGCCGACGCGGCGATCGCCGGGAGGATGACCGGCAGGGAGACGCTGCCGCAGAGCACCTCGGCCGTGAAGACCGCACCGCCCAACGGGACGTTGTAGACGGCGGAGAACCCGGCGCCCGCGCCGCAGGCGACGAGCAGGCGCCGTTGGGCCACGGTCAGGCCGGCCCAGCGGGCCAGCAGGCTGCCGACGACACCGCCCATGAGCTTGGGTGCGGCCTCGCGACCGACGGATGCTCCCGCTCCCACGGCGATCTCGGAGAGCACCGAGGTGCCCGCGCTGCGCGGGAACGACAGGGTCCCGTCGCCGTTCCAGAGAGCATCGTCCACCTCGGCCTTCTGGCCCCGGGTCCATCGCCGCAGGAGGAACCAGCCGACCGCGGCGATCACCCCGCCGCCGGCCGTGGCGAGCATCCGCCGGAGCGCCGAGGCGTGCCGCGCCGCGTCCTCGAAGGTCCCCGACCCGTCGCCGAACGCGACGTGCTCGGCGAGGTGGAGCAGCCCCATGAGCGCCGCCCCGAGCAGGCCCGCGGCCGCCCCGGTCGCCAGCAGCAGCACCCAGAACCGCGGGCTGAGCCGCGCGGGCTCCTCCACGGGCGCGTTGGGCTGCTCGGTGGCGCCCCGCCCGCTCGGGATCCGGGTGCGCAGCACCGGCGCCGGCACCCGTAGCCGCGGGCGGTCGGCAGGCCGCGGCGCGGTGCGCCGGCTCAGGCGGGCCAGTGGCTCGAGGACGGCCCGCCGGAGGGCTCCAGGGGCCGGCGTGTCGGCGTCGATCCCGGCAAGCTAGCCCCGGCGTGGGCCCCGAGGACCACCGTAGGGGCGCACATCACGATGTTCGGTCATCCCTACCGGACAGACCGTCACAGCGCGGACAGCGCCGCCACGAGGACGACGAGCCCGAGACCGACGATGAGGCCGGTCACCGTGAGCAGCCCGCCCGTGAACGCCCGGATCTCGGTCGTGGCCACGGTGAGGATCCGGCGGTGGCGGTAGCGGCTGAGGAGGGCGCAGGTGAGGGTGGCGAGGAGGGCGAAGCCGGCGGCGATGTAGAGCACGATCTGCCCGGCATGGTTGCTCCGGAACACGAGCAACGCGCCGTTGGCGAGCAGCCCGATCGCGGTGCGGTCCCACGAGAGCGCCGTGCGCTCGGGCTGGAGGCCCGGCCGATCGGTGAGACGGCGGGTCCGACGGTTCACCGGGCGGCCAGGACCAGCGCCACGACCGCGAGGGTGACCACGATCAGCCCGCCCGTCAGCACCAGGGGCAGGCGGCTGGGCGGCAGGTCGGCGTCGCGGCGCATCGCCCGCTGGACCAGGGCCCACCGGCGCAGGCTCGCGAGCGACACGACGATGCCCAGGATCGCCAGAAGGGCCCCGACGATGTGCCGGGAGCCGGTGGGCCCGAACTCGGGGACGAGCTGCAGGACGGCGACGCCGCCGGCGATCAGACCCAGCGATGTGCGATTCCACGCGAGGAATGTGCGCTCGTTGGCGAGCGTGAACCGGTAGTCGGGCTCGATGTCGATCTCGGCGCCCTCGTCCGGGGCGTCGCCCTCGTGCGCGTCCCGCGCCGCGGAGCCCGTGCTCATGTGCGTCCTCCCGCTCGGTGCCGCGGCGGTGGCCGGCCCGCCTCCCCCGAAATGTACTGACGGCACCGCCCACGGCCGCGCCCTCACAGCGTGCCGGTGAGCTCCTGCAGCCCGAGGCTCGACACCGCCACCAGCACCCAGAGGCAGGCACCGAGGGCGAGCGGCCGCAGCCCCGCGCGCCGCATGTCCGCGGGGCGCAGTCCCAGACCGATCCCCGCGAGGGCGGTGGTGATGAGGAAGGTGCCCACCGCCGACAGGCCGGCGTGCCAGGAGGCGGGGACGACACCGACCGTGTCGAGCGCCGAGGCGACGAGGAACCCGACCAGGAACGGCGGGACGATGCGGCGCCAGGGCAGCCTGCGCCGGCGGGCGGGGCCACCCTGCTCGCCCGCCGGGCTCGACGCGGCGTCGCGGCGCGCGGCCCACACGGCCAGCACCATGACGATCGGGATGATCATCAAGGTCCGGACGAGCTTGACGACCACCGCCGCGGGCCCCGCGCTGTCGCCGAAGGAGTAGGCCGCCGCGACGACGGAGGACGTGTCGTTGACCGCGGTCCCGGCCCAGAGCCCGAAGGCCTGGCCGTCCATGCCGAGCGCGTGGCCGAGCGGCGGGAAGGTGAGCACCGCCAGCACGTTGAACGTGAAGATCGTGCCGATCGCGTAGGCGACCTCGTGCTCCCGCGGGCGCAGGACCGCCGAGGTGGCCGCGATCGCCGAGGCGCCGCAGATCCCGGTGCCCACCCCGATCAGCAGGCCGGTGTCGCCCCGCACGCCGAGCAGGCGCCCCAACCCCCACGCGCCCAGCAGCGCGACCGCGAGCGTGGAGAGCATGACCGGCAGCGACCCGAGCCCGACCGCGGCCACCTGCCCCAACGAGAGCGTCGCGCCGAGCACCACGATCGAGGTCTGCAGCACCGGCCGCGCCGCGACGTCGAGTCCGGGCCGCAGTCGCGCGCCGGGGCGCAGGAACACGCCGACGACGATGCCCAGCACGATGCCGAACACCGGCCCGCCGATGACCGGGACCAGCGCGCCGAGGGGCGTGGCGGCCGCGGGGACGGCCAGCGCGAGCACCGTGCCGGGCGCCACCTCGCGGGCGCGCCGGGCGAGGCGGCGGGACGGCGTCCACGGGCCGCCCGGCGCCGTCGGTGTCGTGTCGTCGCGCGCCTGATCGGTGGTGGGACGCACCGGCCACTTCTCCCCTCGATCGTGGGCCTTGCTCACCTTTCTGTCCCGACATTGGGATAGGTTCCGGCCGAGCGCCAGGCCTGCCACGGGAAAGTGATCGTGATCTCGGGGCCACGGTCTCCGGCGACGGGGATGTGCGCCGGCTCGCGGGGTTCGAGGGTCGTCCGTACCCGCTTTAATGTTGGTACATCTCGCTCTGAGGAGGTCGTCCATGTACGTCGAGGTCATCGCCACCGACGCCCTCGGGGACCGCAGCTACGTGGTGCACGACGGCGAGGTCGCCCTCGTCGTCGACCCCCAGCGCGACCTCGACCCCGTCCACGCCGCCCTGGCCGCCCTGGCCGCCCAGGACGTCCGGGTCGCTGCCGTCGCCGAGACCCAACATCCACAACGACTACGTCACCGGCGGCCACGCGCTCGCCGCGCAGGTCGGGGCGGACTACCTGGTCAACGCCGACGACCCGGTGACGTTCGACCGGCGCGCGATCGCGGACGGCGAGGAGATCGCCGTCGGCACGCTGCGCGTGCGGGCGATGGCCACGCCGGGCCACACCGTCACGCACCTGTCCTACGTGGTGGACGACACCGCGGCGCCCGGCGAGCCGCCGGCGGTGTTCACCGGCGGTTCGCTGCTGTTCGGCAGCGTCGGGCGCACCGACCTCGTCGACGCGGCCCGGACGGTGGAGATGACCCACCACCAGTACCGCTCGGCCCACCGCCTGGCCGACGCCCTGCCCGACGCCACGCGCATCTACCCGACGCACGGGTTCGGCAGCTTCTGCTCGTCGGGCGGGGCCACCGGGGCGGCGTCGAGCACCATCGGCGCCGAGCGCGCGGGCAACGACGCCCTGCTCGCCGCCGACGAGGACCGCTTCGTCGAGACCCTGGTGGCGAACCTGACCGCCTACCCGCGCTACTACGTGCACATGGGCCCGCGGAACCTGGCCGGGCCCGACGCCGCCGACCTCTCGCCGGTGGCCGAGGTCGACCGCGACGAGCTGCGCAAGCGCATCGCGGACGGCGAGTGGGTGGTGGACCTGCGCGACCGCACGGCCTACGCGGCCGAGCACGTCGCCGGCACGATCGGCGTCGCCCTCGGCGACCAGTTCTCCACCTACCTGGGCTGGCTGATCCCGTGGGGCACATCGGTGACGCTGATCGGCGACTCCACCGAGGCCGTCGCCGAGGCCCAGCGCCAGCTCACCCGCATCGGGATCGACCGGCCGGCCGGCGCCGCCGTCGGCACGCTGGCCGAGCTGGCCCCGTCCGGCGACCTCCGCCGCTACCCGACCGCGACGTTCACCGACGTCGCCGGACGCTCCGGCGCCGACGCCGAGGAGCCGGTGCTCGACGTCCGCCGCGACGACGAGCGCGCCCGGGGCGGTATCCCGGCCGCCCATCACGTGCCGCTGCAGGACCTCCTGACCCGCCTCGACGAGCTGCCCCCGGGCCGGCTGTGGGTGCACTGCGCCGCCGGGTTCCGCGCCAGCATCGCCGCGAGCCTGCTCGACCGGGCCGGCCGCGACGTCGTCCTCGTCGACGACGACTACGCCCACGCCGTCGAGATCGGTCTCGCCACCGGCTGACCGCGCGACGGCGGCCTCGCCACGACACCTCAGCGCGCCGCGCCTCGGACGGACCCGGCTCGGGCCGGAGCACGCGCGGCCGGAGTTCAGCACGTTCGCGTGGGCGTCGATGCTCTTCGCGGCCGGGATCGGCACCGACCCTGGTGTTCTTCGCGGTCGTCGAGCCGGTCACCCAGTACCTCACTCCGCCCCGCGGCCAGGGCGGCACACTGCAGGCGGCCGAGGACGCCACGGTGTGGACGCTGTTCCACTACGGGATCAGCGGGTGGGGCCTCTACGCCCTGATGGGCATGGCGCTGGCCTACTTCGCCTACCGCCGCAACCTCCCCCTCGCGATCCGGTCGGCCCTCTACCCGATCTTCGGCAAGCGGATCCACGGCGGGATCGGCACAGCGGTCGACCTCGCCGCTGTGCTCGGGACGATCTTCGGTGTCGCGGCCTCGCTGGGGATCGGCGTGGTGCTGCTCAACTACGGGCTCACCTTCCTGTTCGGCATCCCGGAGGGGACGGGAGCCCAGATCGGCCTCGTGGCCCTCGCCGTCGTGATCGCGACCGTGTCGGCTGTGAGCGGCGTCGACCGCGGGATCAAGCTGCTGAGCCAGCTCAACGTCCTCCTCGCGATCGGGCTGGCCCTCTTCCTGCTGATCGCCGGGAACACGGTGTTCCTGCTCAACGCGCTCGTGCAGAACGTCGGGGACTTCGTCAGCTCCTTCCCCGGGCTGACGCTCGAGACGTTCGCCTTCGACCAGCCCGTCGACTGGCTCAGCTCCTGGACGCTCTTCTTCTGGGCGTGGTGGATCGCCTGGGCATCGTTCGTGGGGCTGTTCCTGGCCCGCATCTCGCGGGGCCGCACCATCCGCCAGTTCGTGGCCGGCACGCTGATCATCCCGTTCACCTACATCGTCATGTGGATCTCGATCTTCGGCAACAGCGCCATCGAGGTCATCCGCAACGGCGACGCTGCGTTCGGCGCGAACACGATGGAGAACAACGCGCAGGGCTTCTACCAGCTGCTCGCGCAGTACCCGGCGGTGCCGCTCGTCGCCGGGGTCGCGACCTTCGTCGGCCTGCTGTTCTACGTGACCTCGGCCGACTCCGCCGCGCTGGTGATGGCCAACCTGACCTCCGAGCTGCGGACGCCACAGTCGGACGGGGCGCGGCCGGTCCGGACCTTCTGGGCCGTGGCCACGGGCCTGTTGACGGTGGGCATGCTCGCCGTCGGCGGTGTCCCCGCCCTCCAGAACGCCACCATCATCATGGGGCTGCCGTTCGCCTTCGTGATCCTCCTGGTCATGTACGGGCTGTGGAAGGCGCTCCGGACCGAGGCCCTGTTCGCGGACAGCCAGCGGTACGCGCTGCGCTCGTCGATCTCGGGCCGGGGCACCGGCGGGGCGCACCCCCACGGCCTCCTCGGCTGGCGGCAGCGGCTGGACCGCGCGCTGTCGTTCCCCGGTCCCGAACGGGCGCAGGCATTCCTCGACGAGGTGGCCCTGCCGGCGGTCGAGGAGGTGGCCGCCGACCTCCGCGGACGGGGCGTCGACGCGCAGGCACGGCAGGAGCGCGACGACCACGGCACCACCCTGGTGGCGCTGACCGTGGGCGCCGACGAGGAGCACCCGTTCGCCTACGAGGGTCCGGCCGCGGGAGGTCCCGGTCCCGGTCTACGGGCGGGCCGTACCGGAGGGCGCCGACAGCTATTCCCGCCTCGAGGTGCACCTGCTCGACGGGGGCCAGGACTACGACGTCATGGGCTACACCCACGGGCAGCTGATCGACGACGTCCTCGACCAGTACGAGCGTCATCTCGAGTACATCCGCCTCGAGCAGGGGATCCGCTGACCGCGGTCGGCTCCGTCGGTCGGGGCCAGCCGGGGCCAGCCGGGGCCAGCGTGGCACCGACGCGCAGAGGCCGATGGAGATCCATCGGCCTCTGACGTGCGTCGGGACGACAGGATTTGAACCTGCGACCCCTTGACCCCCAGTCAAGTGCGCTACCAAGCTGCGCCACGTCCCGCACCGTCGCCCCGTGCTCGCGACAGGAGCAACGGTACCCGACGACGTCGGCGACGCCCCGCGGCGGGTCATGATCGCTCCCACTGCTCCGTCCGGCGCGCTCAGCGGGCCCGGACGAGCACCCGGAGCGATCTTGTCGGGCGAGGCGGGTGCGAGCGGACCATGACCCGCGTCATAGTGAGGGCGTGGCGGCGACGACGTTGACGGCGGCGAACCTGGCCGATCTCCCCGCGGAGGTGCCCGGCCCGACGTACGACCGGGGTGCGGTGAGCGTGGGCATCGTGCACTTCGGGGTGGGCGGGTTCCACCGCGCCCACCAGGCGATGTACCTCGACGAGCTCATGAACCAGGGCAAGGCCCTGGACTGGGGCATCTGCGGGGTGGGGGTGCTCAAGGCCGACAAGCGGATGGCCGAGGTCACCGGCGAGCAGGACGACCTCTACACGCTCGTGCTCAAGCACGCCGACGGGCGGCGTGAGGCGCGGGTGATCGGCTCGATCGTCGACTACCTCTACGCGCCCGACGACCCCGACGCCGTGCTGGACCGCATGACCGACCCGGCGACGCGGATCGTCAGCCTCACGGTCACCGAGGGCGGCTACCACAAGAACGCCAGCACCGGGGAGTTCGACGACCGCGACCCCGCCATCCAGGCCGACATCGCGTCAGAGCCGGGCACGACCCCGCAGACGACGTTCGGCTACATCGTGGAGGCCCTGCGCCGGCGCCGCGACGACGGCACCGGCCCGTTCACGGTGATGTCCTGCGACAACATCCAGGGCAACGGGCACGTCGCCCACGCCATGATCACCGCGTACGCGCGCCGGAAGGACCCGGAGCTCGCGGACTGGATCGAGAACAACGTCCCGTTCCCCAACTCCATGGTCGACCGGATCACGCCGCGCACCACCGACGAGGACCGCGCGGAGCTGGAGAGCAGCACCGGGATCGTGGACGCCTGGCCGGTGGTGTGCGAACCCTTCACGCAGTGGGTGCTCGAGGACCGCTTCGCCGCCGGGCGGCCGCCGGTGGAGGACGTCGGGGTGCAGGTCGTCGACGACGTCGAGCCCTACGAGCTGATGAAGCTGCGCCTGCTCAACGCGAGCCACCAGGCCATCGCCTACCTCGGCTACCTCGCGGGCTACCGCTACGCGCACGAGGTCGCGGGCGACGCCCTGTTCGCCGGCTTCACCCGCGCCTACATGGACCGCGAGGGCACCCCGACGCTGCAGCCGGTGCCGGGCGTCGACCTCGACGAGTACAAGGCCACGCTCATCGAGCGCTTCGCCAACCCCGAGATCCGCGACACCCTGGCCCGCCTCGCGGCGGAGAGCTCCGACCGCATCCCCACCTGGTTGGTCCCGGTCATCCGGATCAACCTCGAGAACGGCGGGGAGATCGACCGCTCCGCCCTGGTCGTGGCCGCGTGGGCGCGCTACGCCGAGGGGACCGACGAGCAGGGCGAGGCGATCGAGGTCGTCGACACCGGTCGCGCCGAGGACCGTATCGCCGCGGCACGCCGCTACCCCGACGAGCCGCTGGCCTTCCTCGCCGATCGGGATCTGTTCGGCGACCTGGTCGACGACGAGCGCTTCACCACCGCGTACCGCGCCCATCTGGACGCACTCCACGCGCAGGGAGCACGAGTGACGGTCGAGGAGACGGAGGCACGATTGCCCCGTTGAGCACACCGCGGCTTCACACGTTCGGGCCTGGTAGGGCACACTCCGGGGCTCCGATCACCTGTCCGTGAGGATCAGCGGTGCCCCGAACCGCGACCACCGCGCCCGGACCCGCATGGCCTTTCACCGGGCGCACCACCGAGCTCCACGCCGTCACCACCGCCCTCGAGCGCGACGGCGCGGTCGTCGTCGCGGGCTCGGCGGGCCTGGGCAAGAGCCGCCTCGCGCGGGAGCTCGCCACCCGGGCGGCCCACGACGACGCCGTCGACGTCGTCGCCGCCTCCGCGTCGTCGCGGGACATCCCGCTCGGGGTGTTCGCGCCGTGGCTGTCCGCCCCGGACGGCACCGAGCCCACGGCGAACGGCGACGCGATGGTCAGCGCGCTGGCCCGGGTGGGCGCCGCGATCCGCGCCGCGGGCCCCCGCGCGCTGCTCCTCGTGGACGACGCGCACATGCTCGACACCGTCTCCGCGACGCTCGTGCACCAGCTCGCCCAGGAGCGCGCGGTGCGCCTGGTCCTCACCGTCCGCAGCGGCGCACCGTGCTCCGAGGCGATCACCGCGATCTGGAAGGACGGGCTCGCCGAGCGCGTGGAGCTCGAGCCGCTCGGTCCCGCCGACGCCGCCGCGCTCCTCGACGCCGTCCTCCACGGCCCGGTCGACGCCCAGGCGCTGCGGCGCCTGCACGACACGACCCGCGGCAACGTGCTCTGGTTGCGCCACCTCGTCGAGGGCGAGCGGGCGGCCGGCCGGCTCGTCGTCGACGACGGCCGCTGGAGCTGGCACGGGGCCGCCGAACTGTCGCCGGCGCTCGAGCAGCTGCTCGCCGAGCGGATCGGCACCCTCGACGAGGGTGAGCGCCACGCCCTCGAGCTCGTCGCCCTCGGCGAGCCCGTGGGGCTGCGGATGCTGGTCGACCTCGTCGCCGAGCCCGACGTCGAACGGATCGCCGAGCGCGAGCTGATCACCGTCGTCTCCGACGGCGCCCGCTCCGAGGTCCGGCTGGCCCACCCGCTCTACGGCGAGGCCATCCGTGCGCGACTCAGCGTGCCGCGGGCCCGGCGGCTGCGCGGCGAGCTCTCCCGGGCCCTGCGCGCGACGGGCGGCCGACGCGCCGGCGACGAGCTGCGGCGCGCCGTGCTCGACCTCGACAGCGACAGCCCCCCGGACGCGACGCTGCTGGTCCTCGCGGCCGAGCAGGCCATGAACCTCACCGACATCGGGCTCGCCGAGCGCCTGCTGCGCGCGGCGGTCGCGGCCGGCGGCGGGTTCGACGCGCGGCTCGGCCTGGGGTTCCTGCTCGGCTGGATGATGCGTCCCGACGAGGCGGAGGGCGAGCTCGCCGCCGCGCTCGACGAGGCGACCACCGACGCCCAGCGGGCCCGGGCGCTGCTCGCCCGGTTCCACCTGCTGGTGTTCATCCTCGAGCGCCCCGAGGACGGTCGGGCACTCATCCGGGAGGCCCGGGACGTCGGCGGGCTGACCCCCGAGATCGCGGCGCTCGAGGGACTCCTGCACGCTGCCGACGGCGACGTCGTGGCCGCCCACGACGACGCGACCGCCGCCCTCGCCGGCCCGGCACCCTCGTCGCAGACGATCACGTGGGCGTCGTGGATCGCGGCCTACGCCCTGGCCTACCGCGGCGGCGGCGGGCTCCGCGTCCGCGACCACGTCGCCCGCGGGATGGACGCGGCGCGCCAGGCGCCGGAGACACTGGCCATGCTCGGCAACCTGGGGTTCGGCGACGTCCTGCAGGCCGGCTTCGACGGCGCGCTGGACGCGGCGCGGGGCCGGCTGGAGTGGGTCGGGAACCTCCCCGGCGGGCACGGCGCGACGTGGTCGGCGCTCTACCACGGGCGGCACGCCCTCGACGCCGGTCGGCCGGCGACCGCCGTGCGGCTGATCGACAGCATCGTGCCGTCCTTCCCCGGTTCGGGCGGCGGCTGGACGGCCTGGTTCCACGCGATGATCGCCCAGGGACGGGCCCAGCTCGGCGAGGCGGCCGAGGCGTCGGAGTCGCTGGACGCGGCGGTCCGGGCCCGGCACGGGGTGATCCGGCTGGCCGACCCCGACGTCGACCTGGCGCGGGCCTGGGTGGCCGCGGCCCAGGGCTCGGTGCAGGAGGCCGTGCGCACGGCCCGCCAGGCGGCCGCCGCGGCACGCTCGCGGGGGCAGCGGGCCGCGGAGATGGTCGCGCGGCACGCGGCGGTGCGGTTCGGGGACCGCGACCAGGTCGACGCCCTCGCCGATCTCGCCCGGGTGCTCGACGGGCCGCGCGCGAGCACGGCGGCGGCGCACGCTGCGGCCCTCGCCGCCCGGGACGTCGACCGTCTGATCGCCACCGCCGACCAGATGGAGTCGTGCGGGCTGGTGCTCGCCGCCGTGGACGCGCTGGCCCACGCGGCCGTGGTCGCGCGCGACCGCGGCGAGCACACCGCGGCCACCGCGGCCGCGGAGCGGGCCACCACCCTCGCCGCCGAGCGGTGCGAGGGCGCCGTGACGCCGGCGCTGCGCCTGGCGCAGGCGCCGCTCCCGGTGAGCGGGCGGGAGCGGGAGGTCGCGACCCTCGCCGCGGAGGGCCTCACCAACCGCCAGATCGCGCTGCGCCTGCACGTCTCGGTGCGCACCGTGGAGAGCCACATCTACCGCGCCTGCACCCGGCTCGGCCTGCCCGACCGCGCCGCGCTGGCCGCCGCCATCGCTCCCCGTCGCCTCGGGGACGACCAGCGCACTCCGCTGTCACCGTAATGGAGTAGTCAGAAGCACGTAACGGCGAGATGCCGTAGTGCACTACGGCAGACACCGCCCCGCTCTCCCCCCGACGATCGCGCCGTCGATCAGCAGGGGGAGGCGGACATGGTGCGGGACCGGTGGTCGGTGCCCGGGTACGACGAGATCCGGGAGCTCGGACGCGGGGCGACCGGTGTCGTGCTCCTCGCGGTGCACACGTCGTCCGGACAGCCGGTCGCGATCAAGTACCTCGACGACGAGCTGCACGGCGACCCCGAGTTCCTCGCGGACTTCCGCGGGGAGGCGCGGCTGCTCGCCGACGTCGCCGACCCGCACGTCGTGCGGCTCTTCGAGTACGTCGAGTCGCCGCGGGGCGCGGCGATCGTCATGGACCTGGTCGACGGCGTCACGCTGCGGCGGATGCTCGACGAGCGCGGGGCGACCTCCCCCGAGTCGGCGCTGCTCGTGCTCCAGGGCTCCCTGCGCGGTCTGGGCGCCGCCCACCGCGCCGGGGTCGTCCACCGCGACTACAAGCCGGCCAACGTCATGGTCACCGCCGGCGGCCGGAGCATCCTCACCGACTTCGGCGTCGCCGCGCGCCACGGCGCCGCGGCGACGATGAGCGGCACGCCGCTCTACATGGCCCCCGAGCAGTGGAACGACGGGCCGGCCACCGTGCGCAGCGACGTCTACGCGGCGACCGCCGTGTTCGTCGAGTGCCTCCTGGGCCGCGCGCCCTTCACGTCCACCGACCCGGCGACGCTGCGGCGCCAGCACGAGCACGCGGCCCCGCCGCTCGACGAGCTCCCGGCGCCCGTCCGGGACCTCGCGGCGGCCGGGCTCGCCAAAGCGCCCGGCGACCGTCCCGCCGACGCGTCGGCGTTCCTCGTCGCCCTCGACGCCGCGGCGACCCTCGGCTACGGCGAGGACTGGGAGGAGCGCGGCCGCCGCGGGCTGGCCGAGCGTGCCGCCCTGCTCGCGCTGCTCTTCCCGCTCGCCGCCGGGCTGGTGGGCGGTAGCGCCGTGGCGACCACCGTCCTCGGGGCGGTGAACGCGGCCGGTGCCGGTGCCACGACCACGATGGGCACGATGCCGGCGGACGTGCCGCCCGCGGCCGCCGCCTCCATCGCCGATCGGCTCGGCAACCGCACGCGCATCGGGCTCGGCGTCCTCGCGGCGGCCCTGCTCATCGGCGGCCCGATCGTCGCGACCACGGCCGCGGGCTCGAACGCGGGCTCCCCGGTCCTCGCCGACGGGGTGGCGGGGACGTCCGGGGGTACCGGCGGCGGGAACGGCACCGGGGTGTCCGGCTCCGTCGGGCCGGGTCTCCCCGCGGCGTCGCCGCTGCGCACCGCGGCCTCCGGGGGCGGTGGCGGCACGGCGCTGCGGACCGGTGGCGGCGGAGCCGGCGTGGGCTCGGCGACCGAGGCGATCGTGGACCTCGGCAACCCCTTCGCCCCGGGCGGAACCGTCTTCGGCGGTGGCGGCGCCGGTGGCGGTGGCGGCACCGGAGCGGCGGCCGTCGGCAGCCCACCGGGTGGCGGCGGTGGCGTGGCCGGTCCCGGCACCGTCGGGGCGGGCAGCGGCACGACCACCGGCAACGGAGGCACGGGTACCGGGTCCGGCAACGCCGGCACGGGGAACACCGGCGGCACCGGCGTCGGGGCCGGCCAGGGCAGTGGGTCCGGGTCCGGCTCGGGTGTCGGCAGCGGTTCGGGCAGCGGCTCCGGTTCGGGCAGCGGCTCCGGTTCGGGCTCCGGTTCGGGCAGCGGCTCGGCCTCGGGCTCCGGGTCCGGGTCGGGCTCCGGTTCGGGCTCCGGTTCGGGTTCAGGCGCCGGTTCCGGTTCCGGTTCCGGGTCGGGAAGCGGCTCCGGCTCCGGCTCCGGCAGCGGATCCGGGTCCGGTAGCGGCACCGCGAGCGGCTCCGGCAGTGGTTCGGCCTCCGGGTCCGGTTCGGCGAGCGGTTCCGGTGGCGGTTCCGGCAGCGGGTCCGGGTCCGGCTCGGCCAGCAGCTCCGGCGGGACGGGCGACCCCGATCCGAACATCGACTACGGCGGTTGCGCCTGCGGTGGCAACGACCCGGGTCCGGTCGTCCACTGATGGCGGGCCCGATGGACGAGCACGACGACGTCGCCGGCACCCAGGACGGCAGGCGCCCCCGCAACGGGGCCGAGGTCCCCGCCGCCACGGAACTCCCGGCGGCCGCGGCGACCGCGATGGGTCAGCGACGGGCGGAACGGGAACGGGCCGAGCCGGCCGGCACCCAGGCGGGGCAGGGACGGGCCCGCCCCGCGGAACCGCCGTCGTCGGCGCCGGCCGCGTCGCCGACCGGCGACGACGAGCTGGTGCGCTTCGGGCCGGAGGTGTCCGCCGAGGCGACGGTGCCGGGCTGGTCGTCGCCCACCTCGCCGCCCGGGCGCGGCACCGGCACCCGACGTCGACGCCCCGGCCGGTGGGTGGGCGGCCTGCTGACGTTGCTGATCGTCGCGGGCGTCGTGGCGTTCCTGCTGCTGCGGGCCGGTTCGACGGTCGGGGTGCGGGGCGTCGAGGTCCGCGCGGTACCGCCGACGGCGAGCTGCGACACGACCGTCGACGTCGTCGGCACCCTCGTCACCGACGGGCAGGCCGGTTCCGTCAGCTACCAGTGGGTGCGCAGCGACGGCCAGACGAGCGAGGTCCTCACCCAGACGATCGCGAGCGGGGTGACGTCGACCGACGTGCACCTCCAGTGGTCGGTCACCGGCCGCGGGCGCCTCGACGCGACCGCCACCCTGCGCGTTCTCGCACCGCGGCCCGTCGAGGGCTCCGGCGGCTTCACCTACTCCTGCTCCTGATCGCACGACGGCCCGAGGAGGGTCCGCATGACCACCGCCGCCGACCGGCACGCGCTGCAGGACCTGCTCGCCCGCATGGCCACCGACGCCGCCCTCGCGGAGGAGGTCCTCGGGGATCCCGCGGCCGCCGGCGTGCGCCACGGCCTGACCGAGGACGAGGTGGACTCGCTGCGCGCGGTGCGCCTCGGCGGCGTCGACCACCGCCCCACCCGGCTCGAGGAGCGGCTGTCGCGCTCGGCGCTGTTCTTCGGCGGGGAGCTACACGCCGGCGACTCGGGAGACTCGGGCGGTGGGGATTCCGGTGGGGATTCCGGGGGCGACTCCGGTGGTGACTCCGGCAGCAGCCACGCCGACTCCGGTGACTCCGGGAGCGGCCACGCCGACTCCGGTGACTCCGGGAGCGGCCACGCCGACTCAAGTGACTCCCACTCCGGCAGTTCGGACTCCAGCGGCTCCGAGTCCCACAGCTCCGAGTCCCACAGCTCCGACACCGACAGCTCCGACAGCTCCGACAGCTCCGACACCGGCGGCTCCGGGTCGGACTCCGACACGGACAGCGCAGACCCGAGCAGCGCGGACGCCGACTCCGGGAGCACCGAGCCGGCGCACACCGACGCGACCCACACCGAGCCGACGGACACCGAGCCGACGGGCAGCGAGCCGACCCAGCCCGAGGCGACGCACACCGAGCCGGCCCCGCCCGCGACCACGACGGCAGCACCCACCTCGGAGGCCGCCAGCGGCGATCCCACTCCCCCGCCGCACACCGCCGACACCGCGACGGTCGACCACACCGCGGCGACCGCACCGACGACGCCCGCCGTCGAGCACGACGCCCCGAGCACCTCCGCCAAGCCGGCCGCCGCACCCCTCGCGGCGATGGCCGGCCCGGTCGCCGCGGTCCCGATGAGCGCGCCGACGCTCACGACGACCGCCGACACCGGCCACGCCGGCCACCACGGCGGCGGCGCGGGCACCAACCCGTTCGTGCGGCCGGAGGTCTCGCCGGCCGTGGCGTCGGCGGTGACCGCGTCGGCCAGCAACCTCCACGGCGGCGTCGTCTCGCAGCAGGTCGCCGGCTCGACGGTCCAGTACACCTACGGCGACGGCACGACCGCCACCGCCGCCCGCACCACCGACCCGGCCACGGGTGCGATCACCGACACGATCACCCGCGCCGACGGCAGCACCTGGACCCACAGCTGGGATCCGGCCCAGGGCCCGGCGACCGGGCTGTGGCAGACCACCTCGCCCGATGGCACGACCACCTCGTTCAACGAGGACGGCGGGATCGCCTACGGGCACACCGACCTGCCCGACGGGTCGACGGTCGACGTCCAGGTGTCCACTCCGACCGCCGAGAACGACCAGCTCCTCCTGACGATCGACGACACCGGCCCCGAGCCCGACTTCGTCCAGTCGCTGACCACCGTCCACGCGATCGACGGCTACCCCGACTCGGCCTACGTCTCGGTCCTCGGCCCGGACGGCTCGACGACGACCGTGTCGGCGCAGCTGTTCCACACCGACAACCCCGACGGCTCCCGGACCACGACCGTCCTCTACCGCGACGGCGACTCGGACTCCTTCACGACGCTCGACGGTCACGTGATCGACCAGCAGTCGGTCCGCCACGACGGCACGGCGCTCGTCGACCCGGACGCGCCGGACGTCTTCACGGCGCTGCCGGAGGCCGTGGCGCAGGTCGTCGACCGCGGCATGGCGGGCGAGCACGGCCGCGTGGTCGCCCACGAGGACCTCGCCGAGAACGTCGACGGCAGCACCACGATGCGGCTGACCTACGCCGACGGGACCACCGCCGAGCTCACCCGCCACACCGACGTCCCGAACACCAGCTGGCACGACGTCACCGTCGCGGCGGACGGCACCGAGGTGACCCAGTACTGGTCGCTGGGGCCGGGCCGCGTGGTCGTCGCCGGCGACACGGTGACGTCGCACCCCGACGGCTCGGTCACGACGTTGAGTTACGAGCAGCCGCGCGACTACTACCTCGCGACCTTCACCGAGACCACGACGCGTCCCGACGGCTCGACGACGGTGTTCACCGGCTACAAGGGCTACGACACGCCGAACGACCGCTCGCCCGGCGGCTCCATGCTCGCCCGGTCGGTCGACACGGACGCCGACGGCGCCGTCACCGTCACCACCTTCGGGACGACCGAGCCGGGCGGGCGGTTCTCGGCGATCGTCGAGGGGCCTGACGGCTCGCGGACGGTCACCCCGATCTGGTTCGACAGCCGCACCGTCGGCGATTTCCCGACCGGTGACTACGACTACGTCTACACGTTCGTCCGGCCGGACGGCGGCACCGAGACCGTCGCCCTCGGACAGGTCGCGTACCGGGCCTTCGACACGTTCGACGGGGCCGAGGTGCGGCACTGGACGACGTCCCCCGAGAGCGGCACCCCGGCGGCGGGGCAGAGCCCGGACCAGAACATCGCGCTCGGGGACGTCACCGGCGCACCGACCGACGGCAACGCGCTCGTCGTCCCCGACGACGCGGGCTCCCCGGCGGACTTCGCCACCGAGCACCCGTGGCTCCCCACCCACGACCCTGAAGCCCGCTACACCGTCGAGCACGACGCGGCCGGCAACGAGATCACGACCGTCGCGACGTACGGCGACACCCAGGTCCGCACCATCGGACCCGACGGCACCGGCACCCGTGTCGACTGGGACCCCGATCCCTACGAGGACCGCGGTGGCCCCCACGTCACGGCGACCTGGACCATCGAGCGCCAGCCCGGCGGGTACTGGCTCGAGACCAAGGACGGCGACGCCGGCACGACACCGACCACCGTCCTGTACGCCCCGGACGGAGCGATGCGGGAGGTCCAGGCCCCCAGCTCCTGGAACCAGGCCAACATCAGCTCGCCTGCGGTGACCACCACGTACCCGGACGGGACGGTCATGACGTCCCGGACCGGTGCGGTGCTGGCGTACAGCTTCCCGCACGACGACGGCGGCTGGACCAGCGTCACCACGGGGATCGACGGCAATGTCCGCGGCGAGAGCTACAGCGGCAACGGCACCCTGCTCTGGACCTCGATCCGGACCGGACCCACGCCGACCAATGTGGGGACCGAGACCACCTACTACGGCCCCGACGGGCAGATGATCGGCGGGAGCTGGGCCGGCAACGGCGAGGGCGCGTGGGGAACCGTCCCCGCCGACACCACGCCGCCGACGCCGCCCGACAGCTTCGCCGGATACCAGCGCGAGACGCCGGTGTTGCCTCCGGACCAGTACTCCGCCCACGTCGTGAACCCCGACGGCTCGTACACCGTCGTCCAGCGCGGCGTCAACCAGGGCGGCGACTTCGCCCACCCCGTCACGACGACCGTGTACCAGCTCGACGGCTCCCGCATCGAGACCGTCGTGGACGACCACGGCACACGGACCACCGTCTACGACGCCGACGGCAACGCGGTGGGCGGCAGCGACCGCGCCGCGGACGGGCGCAGCGGCGGCGCCTGGGCGGGCGAGCCCTCCCCCGCGGAGCACCAGGCCTTCCACTCGCTCACGCGCAGCGCGTCGGACCTCCTCGACGAGGACGCGACGCCGCCGGCCCCGACGGGCGCCGAGGCGCTCACGGCAGCGGTCCAGGGAATCGGCGGCCCGTCGGGCGAGGCCCTGGGCGGCGTGGTCACCGAGATGGCCCGGGCGCTCTCCGGGCTGTCGTCCGACCAGCTCCACCAGGTGGTGGAGCAGATCCGGCAGTCGCCGAGCGACGTCCTCGCACGGCTGGGGCTCCCCCAGCACGAGGCGACCTCGCCGGTGGTGCCTTCCCACACCGACGCCGGCCCCGCGATGGCCGCCGCCGCCGTCGCCGTACCCGCCGTGACCGCACCCCCGGCCACGACCCCCGTCGCCCCCGCCGTCGACGCCAACGCCGGCTACCACGGGGGGGTGGTCCGGGCGGCGCCCACGACCCAGGCCGACGGCACGCAGACCGTCGACGTCCGCTACGGCGACGGCACCACCCTCGACGTCCACCGCAGCACCGACGCGACGACCGGCGTCCGCACCGACACCTGGACCGAGGCCGACGGCACGACCGTGACCCGCACCTCGCAGCCCGACGGCTCCGACGTCACCGTCCGGACCGGACCCGACGGCACCGTCACCGCCGAGGCCGCCGGCGCCTCGTTCGCCTCGGAGGTCACCCGGACCGATGGCACGTGGAGCCAGACGACCTACGGCCCGACGGGCACCGCGCCGACCGCCGTCTTCACCACCGTCGACCACTTCGGCGACGCCCGCCTCGAGACCGTCGTGACGCCCACGGCCTCGGGTGGCCACCTCGCCACGATCACGGCCTCGGACGGCTCGGTGGAGACGGTGCGGCTCACCGTGACCGACGTCGACAACCCCGACGGCTCGACCACCCGGATCTTCACCTTCCCCGACGGCGACACCGACGCGTTCACCACGGACGCCGCGGGGCGGGTCGTCCACCACGAGTCACACCACGCCGACGACACCGCCGCCAGCTGGTCGGACCCGGGGACGCCTGACGGGCCGCCGTGGCAGACCACGACCGACCCGGTCACCGGCGCGGTGACGACGACCGTCGACCACCCCGACGGGTCCCGCCTGGTGACGACGTTCGGGCTCGACGGCAGCACGAGCCGCACCAGCACCGCCCCGGACGGCAGCTGGTCACGGGACACCGACGACGGCCACGGCGGCACCACCGAGAGCTACGGCACCGGTGAGCACGTCCAGCAGCTGGACGCCAGGAACGCCGACGGCTCCTGGCGCAGCGCGACCTTCCGCGACGACGGCGTCGTGAGCTGGGAGATGACGGGCACGGCCGACGGCACCACCACCGAGACCCACTACGAGGCCGACGGCTCCTGGTACCGCAACGTCACCAACCCGGACCGAACGCGGGTCGAGACCGTCGGCTACGAGGGCGGGTGGACCGACGGGAGCTACACCGTCTACGACGCCGACGGCGCCAGCACCACCTACGCCGGCGACGGCACGACCAGCGTCTTCCACCCGACCCCCGACGGCGGATCCGAGTGGGTCGAGACCGCGCCCGACGGCACCGTGACCACCACGCTCTTCGGCGCCGACGGGTTCGGCACGCAGACCACGGTCGTCCACCCCGACGGGACCGGGACCCGGACCTACCACCTGCCCGACGACACCAGCCGCAGCGTGCCGGTCACGGTCGGGGCGGACGGCACGGTCGTCGAGACCCCGCGAACGGCCCCGGCGACACCGGCACCGGTCACGAGCGACCCGACGCCCGCGCCGGCCGAGCCGGACCCGTCGCAGGCGCTCGCCCCCCAGGTGGTCGACACGATGAACGGCTCGGTCCAGATCTTCCGCTTCCAGGACGGCCACATCGAGGTCTTCGCCGGCTTCGAGGGCGGCGAGGTCTGGGAGGGGTCCTTCACCAACGAGGCCGACCTGCACACGACGGTGATCAAGGTCGGCCAGCCCGTCGACATCGTCGACGGCGTCGGGACCTACCACTACGAGCAGCAGGTCTGGTACGCGGACGGCCGCTTCGAGTGGAAGAACATCGGCGGCGGCGTCCACCCGATCTGGAACGACTGGTTCTGATCCACCACCATGCGAGGGGGACCCCCATGCTGTGCCGTTCGTGCCACGTGCACGTGCGCCGCGACTTCCCGTACTGCCTGCGCTGCGGGACGTTGCGCAAGGGCGCCAGCGTGGCGGAGTACGCGCCGCCGTCGCTCGTCTTCCGCGTCGCGTCGCACGGGATGCGCGAGCAGCGCGTCACGCTCGACGCCGCGACGACGACGATCGGCCGCGACGCCGACTGCGACGTCGTGCTCGACGACCCGAGCGTCTCGCGCCACCACGCGACGATCACCCGCGGCGCGGCGGGCTACGTCGTCGAGGACCACGGCTCGCACAACGGCACCACCGTGACCCCGCTCGGGGGCGACGAGCTGGAGGTCGGCGGCGACGCCCGGGTGGCCCTGGCCGACCACGCGACGGTGCACGTCGGGGACGTCGCGGTGCTGTTCGACCAGCCGCGCGGGGGCGTCGTCGCCGACCGCACCCAGGTCAAGGACATCGCCGGGACGGTGCTCGGCAAGACCACCGACGGCGAGGACGAGCCGCCGCCGGCCACCGAGCCCCTGGCCGCGGTGCCGCGGCGGCGCAGCGGGTGGGCGCTCAAGCAGATCGAGCCGGACCGGTGGGTGCTGCGCAACACCCGCACCGGCGCCTACCTGAGCCTCGACGACCGCGACGTCTTCCTCTGGCGCCGTCTCGACGGCGAGAACTCGATGCGCGACCTGCTCTTCGCCTACCTCGAGGAGTACGGCGAGCTCGCGCTGCCCCGCATCGAGGCGACCGTGCGGACGCTGCACCAGGCGGGACTCGTCCGCGGGCTGCCCGGCGACGTCGAGGAGGTGACGTTCTGGCGCCGGATCGGGCGGGCGGTGCTCAAGAACCTCATCCGCGTCGAGCTGTCGGTGAAGCGCCTCGACCCCCTCGCCGACAGGCTCTACCACGGGTTCGCGTGGCGCTTCTTCACGCTGCCGGCCGTCGTGCTGCTGTGGGTGCTGGCGATCGGCGGGCTCGCCGCGTTCGTCACGGCGTCGTCGGAGCAGCTGCTGTTCGACTTCGGCGGCGCCGGGATCGTCGGGCTGGTCGCCACCGCGGCGGGCTACGTCGTCGCGACCACCCTGCATGAGCTGGCCCACGCGCTGGCCGTGAAGTCCTACGGGCGGCGGGTCAACCGCGGCGGGTTCCTGCTGATGATGGGCATGCCGTTCGCGTTCGTGGACACCTCGGACATGTGGTTCGGGACGTCGTGGTCGCGGATCGTCGTCGCGGTCTCCGGCCCGCTGACCACGGTCGGGCTGGCCGGCGGGGTGTCGATCGCGGCGATCACCGTGCCCGACCCGAAGATCGCCGGGGTCTGCTTCACGCTCGCCGCGGGTCTGTACCTGAACACGCTGTTCAACCTCATCCCGCTGGTACCGCTCGACGGCTACCAGGCGCTCGCCGACGCCCTGCGCACGCCGCGGCTCAAGGAGGAGGCGAAGGCCTACTTCGGGGGCGGGTTCGTCAAGGATCTGCGCGCGGGCCGCCGTCCCGGCCCGAAGCAGGTCGGGCTGCTGATCTTCGGGGTGCTCTCCGCGATCTGTCTCTGGGCCATGATCGCGCTGTCGGTGATGACCTGGAACTCGCGGCTCGGTGGCCTGGCCCGGGAGTACGTGCCGCAGCCGTGGCTGACCGTGCTCGTCGTGCTCGTGATCGCCCTGATCATCTTCCCGGTGTGGTTCCCGCGGGCCCGCAAGCTCGCGCAGAAGGTGAAGGACCGCCGCACCGCCCGCGCCGGGGCCGGGGAACAGCCCCCGGCCCCCGGGATCACGGAGGAGCCCGAGCCGGAGCCCGTGTCCCGGTCCGAGCCGGCACCTGTCGACGCGACGTACGTCCCGCGGCGCACGCCCGCCACCGACGCGACGTGGACGCCGGCCCGACCCCGGACGACAGCGACAACGGCGCCCGCCGCCACCGACGCGACGTGGATGCCGGCCCGCGAGCCGGCCCCGGCACCCGAGCCCGCGGCCGCGGCGACGCCCGGGACCGACGAGACCTGGATGCCGACGCGGACGCCGGCCCCGGCACCCGAGCCCGCGGCGGCGAGCCCCGCCACCGACGCGACGTGGATCCCCCGGCGTCGTCGCCGCGACGGTAGGGGGTGACGGGCGTGCAGGTCGAGGTGGTGATGACCCGGTTCCCGGTCACCGTGCGCCCGGACACCGAGCTGCGGCGCGCCGCGGAGACGATCGCCGCCGGCGACGTCGGCACGGTGATGGTGGTCGACGTCGACGGCCGGTTCGTCGGCACGCTCGACGCGCGCGCCGTCCTGCGCGCGCTGCTGCCGGACGCGGCGGAGGCGCAGCGCGCCGGCAGTGTCGCGGCGGCGTCGGCGGTGTTCCTCACCGGGGCCGCGACGAGGGCGTCCCGGCCGGTCGACCCGCTCGTCGACCGCGACCCGATCACCCTGCGCCCCGGCGCCCCCGTCGCCGAGGCCGCCGTGGTGATGGCCGACCGCGGACTGCGGCGGCTGCCCGTGGTCGCCGACGGGCGCCTGCTCGGCACGGTGTCGGAGGCCGACATCTGCCGGGCCGTGCTCGCCGGCGAGGCGGCGGGGGTCGCCGACACCCCGACCGCCCGGGCCGTCCCCACCGTCCCCGCCGCGCCCTCCGTACCCACCTCCGCCGCCGCGCTCCGCGCGCGGGCCGCCGCCGCCCTGGCCGCCGCACGGGCCG